>JBBAAT010000276.1:0-3918 GCA_041658145.1 Bacteroidales bacterium
CGCCTGCAAAGTCCAATAGCTTGGAATAGCCGGTTCCATCGGGCATTATTTTAAAGAGGACTCCCATATCGTCTGTGCCGCCACAAGCTGTCATTCCATAGAGAAAGGTGCTGTCAGAAATAAGAGAGCCACAAGGATAACTTCCGTTTGCCGCGCCTGCAAAGTCCAATAGTTTGGAATAGCCGGTTCCATCGGGCATTATTTTAAAGAGGACTCCCATATCGTTTGTACCGCCAGAAGTTGTCATTCCATAGAGAAAGGTGCTGTCAGAAATAAGAGAGCCATAAGGATAACCTCCGTTTGTAGCGCCTGCAAAGTCCAATAGTTTGGAATAGCCGGTTCCATCGGGCATTATTTTAAAGAGGGTTCCTTGACCGTTTGTGCCGCCCTGATATGTCATTCCATAGAGAAAAGTTCCGTCAGAAATAAGAGAGCCACAAGGATAACTTCCGTTTGCCACGTCTGCAAAGTCCAATAGTTTGGAATAGCCGGTTCCATCGGGCATTATTTTAAAGAGGGTTCCCAGATTGTTTGTGCCGCCACAAGCTGTCATTCCATAGAGAAATGTTCCGTCAGAAATTAAATTCTGATCATACTGCGGATATGTTCCTGTAGAAGCGCCATTGCCGGTAAAATCGCTGAGCATGGTGTATTGGGCATTTGCTGTAAAAAAGGATGCTGTGATAAACAGCGCGAGTAAAATTGATTTTTTCATTTGTTAAATTTTAGGTTTCCGCTTTTATAATTGTAATATTAATCATTTTTTTTACGAGTCAATATTTATGTCTGTTTAGTAGCTTGTCTATAGTGTCTTTCACTTTTTTAAACTTGCCTACTCCTTTACCGCTCTGATAAAATCATACTGTTACAGCTACTGTTGATTGCATCAGTTTGACAACAATCAGCCTTTATTATTCAAAAATATATATTTTTTTAATACAAATCATCAAACGGAATTTTTAAATGTTTGAAAAAATAAATTAATTTTACAGTTTCTGAAACTTTTATAAATGGAAATACTTTATATTCTAATAGGGCTTATTGTTGGTTTTGCTATTGGGTGGCTTAGCATGAGCGGAAAAAAGCTGACTGATAAAGCCCGTTCAGAGCAGCAGCTACGTGAAATGGAAGCTGAAAAAAATAATTTTATTTCAGAGCTTGATAAAGCAAAAAGTATTGCTGAAGACAGGTTTAATAAAGCGAAAGAAGAATTACTTACTCTACAGGAAGCATTCAAGCAGGAACAAGAAAAAACATTAGAACAAAGCAACAGGCTTACGAAAGCTGAAGTTGAATACGGAAATCTGCGCGAGAAACTTGACACACAAAAAACCGAACTTGAAGATTTGCAGAAAAAATTCACAACAGAGTTTGAAAATATTGCCAATAAAATTTTAAAAACTCATTCACAGGAATTTACACAGGTGAATCTGAAAAATATTGGAGATATATTGAATCCGCTCCGGGAAAAGATCGGCGATTTTGAAAAGAAAGTGAATGAAGCTTATGACAAAGAATTGCGCGATAAGATTGGCTTGCGGGAGGAAATTAAAAAGTTGTATGAAATGAACAGCAGGATCAGCGAAGAAGCCAATAACCTTACCAAAGCTTTGAAAGGGGACAGCAAAAAACAGGGAAATTGGGGCGAAATGGTGCTTGATAAAATAATGGAACGCAGCGGACTTACCAAAGGCAACGAATACGAAACGCAGGTTAGCGTTTCAAATGATGAAGGTAAGCGTATTCAGCCAGATGTAATAGTTTTTCTTCCTGATAAAAAACATATCATCATTGATTCAAAGGTTTCGCTTGTTGCTTATGAAAAATATGTGAATGCCTCGTCTGAAGAGGAAAGGCAACAGTATATGCGTGATCATATCGCGTCTATTCGTAATCATATTAAGGGTTTGAGCGAGAAGAACTATCAATCGGCAAAAGGTATTAATTCGCCTGATTTTGTTCTGCTTTTTATCCCTATTGAATCATCATTCGGAGTGGCTGTGCAGGCCGACCAGCAACTGTTTAATGATGCGTGGGATAACAAGATCGTGATTGTAAGCCCATCAACACTGCTCGCTACACTGAAAACCATTGCATCCATCTGGAAACAGGAAAACCAGACAAGAAATGCCATTGAAATTGCACGACAGGGGGGAGCCTTGTATGATAAATTCGTCGGGTTTGTTGATGATCTGGAAAAAGTAGGAAAAAATATCGAGCAACTTCAGAATACATATAAAGATGCAATGGACAAGCTGCAAACGGGAAAAGGTAACCTCGTAAACAAGGCGGAAACCATCCGCAAATTAGGTGTTAAAACCTCCAAACAGCTTTCCGAAAAATATTTGGACGGCAGTGAAAATCAAGCACTTGAAGAAACCAAATGAAAAAATATTTTGTTGTAATATTATTGCTTTTTGTGCTATTCTTTTCATGCCGCTTTGGCAAAATTGCCACACAGAACCTTTCATATCTTTACGATAAGGACATGTCCCCATTTATTCCCGGATACACGGTCTTTCATAAGAATGACACAGTTTCGTTAATTTATTTTAAAATTTATTCGGGAAGTCTTCTTTATGTGAGACCTGTGGAAGAAGATATATTTTCTGCAAAATTCTCGCTCAAGGCTGAGCTTTATGATTCGCCTGCCCGACTGCGTCATTCAGGCGGGTATGATATGAAGCTGATTCTCGATAGTAATAGTGTAACAATAACAGATAACGATCGTGATAATAAAAGAGATATAATCGAAACGCTTGAAATTAAAACAAAGTCTCACGGATCCTATTTGCTGAAACTTATTTTTGCAGACCTGAATAAACACACAACGGTTGAATCGTATATAAATATATACAGGAACAGCCCTTATGGCAGACAAAACTTCATCATGCTGAATGTCGACAGTTTGCCGTTTTATAATCCATGGATTTCGGGAGAGCAGCAATTCCGGCTCGTTTCAAACAACAAGAAGATAAATAAACTTTTTGTAAGGTACTACGGCCGGATCTTTCCGATAGCAGTACCTTCATTTTCCACAATCAGTGAAAAGTCGTTTGATTTCGATGCTGACAGTATTTTCACGGTTCCTCTGGAAAATGGAAGCACGGCTCTGATGAAACTTGTAAAAAAAGGATATTATCATTTTCAGATTGACACAACAACAAAAGAAGGATATACGGTTTTCAGATTTGATGAGGGTTTCCCAAGGGTAACAACACCTGCGCAAATGCTGTATCCGCTTCGATACCTGACATCGAAATATGAATATGATGATCTCATTGTCATGAAAAATAAAAAGGAGGCAGTAGATAAATTTTGGGCAGAAACTGCCGGAAATGTTGACAGAGCGAAGGAACTGATAAAATTGTATTATAACCGCGTTCAGGAAGCGAACCGGTATTTTACTTCATATATAGAGGGATGGAAGACAGACCGTGGCATCATTTACATTGTATACGGCCATCCAAATGTGGTTTATCGGGGAAAGAATATGGAAAATTGGGTGTATGGCGAAGCCAGGAATATGTTGTCCATTACCTTTTCTTTTTATAAAATTGAAAATCCTTTTACCGATAATGATTATAGCCTTTCGAGATCTCCTGCATACAAGGATGGGTGGTATATTGCAGTTGATAACTGGAGAAGATGATATATAAAATGAAAAGAATCTTTTACCGGAAAAAAAGTTATGAAGGAGTAGGTTCATTATCATCTCTTGCGTGGAAACGTTTCAGAAAAGATAAGCTTGCCATTGGGTCGCTGATAGTTGTTGTAATGGCAACAATTCTCGCAATACTCGGATATCTTATCACACCTGATGCAACACCTTTTGCAAATTCACAACATTTGGAACTTGCTGCGAAAAAACCCGGGTTTTCTGTTACAATGCTTAAGGTACGAAAGAATCAGCCTGCC
>JBBAAT010000277.1:0-3885 GCA_041658145.1 Bacteroidales bacterium
TATTTATCTCCTAAAATAGGATTGGTTTATATGCCAAAGATAAAAGCCGGTTTCTGGGAATTATCCAATATTCGTGTTTCAGCAGGTAATGCATTTCGACCGCCTACCTTGTATAATATGTATAAAACAATATATTATTCTACCAAATTATACGAATCCAATCCTGACCTTAAACCGGAAATTACAAAATCGTGGGACGCAGGCGTTGAACAATTACTCTTTAATGGAAAAACAAAAATCAATGTGGACTATTACGAAAACTATATTGAAAATCTGATTTATAACAAACTGATTGAAGTAGATCATTTGCGTGCCGAAAATGCAGGGAAAGGTGAAGTAAAAGGCATTGAAATAGAGATCAAACAATATTTTACTTCATGGTTAGACGGATATTTTAATATTACTGATCAGAAAACAAAAATCACGGAAAATGCAGCAGACACAACTTCTATCGGAAAACAATTTCTCTATGTGCCAAACTTAATTTATAATACAGGTATTTCGTTTCATAAAGGACCGATGAATATAAGTTTAGGTTATCATTTTTCAGAAAAACCATTTTCTAAAGGAGATAATTCCGACACAGAAAAATGCGTTTATGGCGCTTATGACGAAGTAAAACTACTTGATGGAAAAATATCTTATAATATTAATAAAAACATGAACATAGCTCTAAGTGTAAATAATATCTTAGATACTGAATATTTTGTTTATTATATGACTCCGGGTCGCACATTTACGATAAATTTGTCAGCTAAGTTTTAATGAATGTGAAATTTACAAAAAATAATTAAATCACTGATGTTACGCAAACATAAAATAATTACTAAATTTAGAGGTCAGTCAGAGCAGATTATCCTGAAACGCAGTGAAAGGAAAATCTTGTCGAAGACGACCAATACATAGCCACTCTTCGACACGGACGCTAACCCGCAAATCCATATTATGTCCGGCTCTGAGTGACACTAACAAATAAATACATATGCGTAACATCAGTTAAATTATATTAAATGGAAAAAAATAAATTCATTTTAAAATCATGCCTTTCAATAATAGTAGTTGTTTTATTATTTATTACAAAGAGCATGTATACTTCTCCTAGCTTTTCGCATGTTGGAGGAGTTATCACAAAAAATGGCGGAACTGCAAAATATCCTGCATTACTTGGTCTTGATGAAGATAAATATGTAATATATGCTTCAGGAAAAGTAGAATCGGCATTTGAAGGTATTAAAATAGTTTTGGAAGGCGAACCGGAAATTGATTATAATATCAAATCTTATTATCCACCTGCAATTGATTTGGGTTACCATAAGTTTTATGAATTTGAAAATAATACTATAAAAAATATTTCTGCGAGGGAGAGATTCACTTTAATAGTAAGTATAAACCCGAAAGTTAGGATAGATAAAGAATCAAAGTATTATTTAAAGTTTTACGATTTAGATTCGGATAGCACAGTATTAACAATACCGATTTTATTTAAAGAATTAATTAATTTTCATATTTCGAAAAAGGTAAGAAGACCAGAGGTTGAAACTCGCGGTTCAAAGAATAAAATTATCAATTCAAAACATTCAAAAAATCAAACTAATAGTTCAAAAAACTGTTGTGAAAAATAAAAAATTAATAAATGAAACTTTCTGTTCAAAATAAAAGATATTTATTCATAATTGCAGGAATACTTTTATTCTTACCTCCCATCGCTATCGTTCCAAGGTTTTTTGGAGCAATGAGTATGTGCAGCGCTCCTATGTGTATGCGAATGCTATTTAGTATAAAAAGCTTTGTTGCTATGAGTAACCTGTTATATATGGGATTGATCATGCTCATTGCTATTTTATTGATTTCATTTTTTGCAGGCAGATACTGGTGTTCTTATTTATGCCCGTTTGGAGGTATAACAGAAATTATCAGTAAAATAGTTCCCCAAAAAATAAAAATTAATTATAGTTGGATTCCTTCACCTGCCGTGAGATATGGTTATTTTGCCGCCGCTTTAATGCTTCCTGCTTTTGGAATAGGTAATATCTGTGGCACTTTTTGTAATGTTACTGTCATTTCAAATCTATTCGGTTCCACTACAAATTCTGCTTACCTTATTATGATACAAACCTTTTCAGGTCTTGTAAATTTAGGAATGATAATTTTACTTGGATTTATAGCTGTCGGTGGCAGGGCATACTGTAATTTTCTTTGCCCGATTGGCGCTGCTGATGCAATTATTAACTGGTTGGGTTCAAAAGTAAAATTCTTTAAAAGAATCAGAATTGATGAAAACAAATGTACAAATTGCGGCTTATGTATAAAAGAATGTCCTGTTTGGGCTATAGAAAAAAAAGAAAATAATACAACCAAGATAAATCAGATTTCATGTATTCCCTGTAAAATATGTATGGAAAAATGCCCGGAAAAAGCAATTTCTTTTCAAAAGGATTAGGTTATATCAAAAAAGGATATAATAAAATTAAGTTCGGTTTATTTGGGACTTCTTTAGCGCTGCCTGCTTTATTATTTAATAATTGTAAAGGGTCGTGTAGTAGTTGTTTTGGATGTTTAGTTTCAGGAACTCCAATAGCAATTCTGATAATACTGTTGATTTACAGAAAAATTTCTCCATTAAGATATCTAAAAACAAAAACCTTAAAACCATGAAAAATTTTCGTCTCATTTTTACCTGCATTTTTGTTGGTATTACTTCATCGTCTTTTACTCAACAGATCAATGATACCATAAAATTAAGTGTCATTGAAGTAAAGGATAATCTTATCAAAAAAGCGCCTTATGTTGCTTGCGATGTCAGCAAATTGCAAATACAGTCAACAAATACGCGGGATGTAGGAGATTTATTGCGCAGCATCCCTAATGTGTCAGGTATTCGCAAAGGAGGAGTTGCCGTTGATCCGGTTGTCCGTGGTTTTAAATTCAGTCAATTGAGTGTTATACTCGACAATGGAATTAATATAGAAGGCGGATGCCCAAGCCGCATGGACCCTGTTGCAGCGCATGTTGAGGCTGAAGACATCGAAAAGATTGAAGTTATTAAAGGACCTTTTGTACTTAGGTACGGTCCGGCTTTCGGAGGTATTATTAATCTGGTTACCAGCAAACCTCAACCTTACGAAAAGTTTGAAATGCATGCCAGCGCACTTTACGGCTTTGAAACCAATTGGAACGGTCAAAAAGAACACATTTCAATTTATGGCGGGAATAAAAAAGTTTTTTTTAATTTATGCGGTGGATACAGAAGCTATGGAAATTATGAAAGCGGGAACTTAGATGGACACGATACGACTTTCAATTCTTCGTTTGAAAAATATAACTATACCGCCGAACTTGGTTTTATTCCTAAAAAAAATCATACTATTTTTATTTCCTATAATAAGATTCATGGACGTGATGTAATGTATCCTTGCTTGCCGATGGATGAAAAAAGTGATGATTCACGAATAATCGCTCTCGATTATAATGTCAAAATTTCAAGTAATATTTTTAAAACATTTGATGTAAAAATATACCGGTCTGATGTAGATCATGTGATGGACAACAGTAAACGTTCCGGTTATTCCACAAAACAAATGATTGCCGATGTTGATGCTATTACTACTGGTTTTATGTCAAAACTAGGAATGCAGATAAAAAAACATAAATTAATTGCAGGCTTGGGTTATGTGAATATCTATAAAGACGGTACTCGTACAATGACCATGCAGATGATGGGTACCACATCTGTTAAAAATACTAATTTGTGGTATGACGGGCTTGTTCAGAATGCCGGATTATTTGCCGAATACAGCGCAATGTTTTCATCTTATGAAATAAATGCAAGTATTCGCGGAGATTTGAACAAGGCTGCATCAGGTGATACACTGAAAATAATAAAGA
>JBBAAT010000278.1:0-3884 GCA_041658145.1 Bacteroidales bacterium
CTCAGCCGTTTTGCAGGAGCATCGCAGGAACTTCAGGGAGCAATTATTGTTAATCCTTACGATATTGAAAAATCGGCAGATGCAATAAAATCAGCGTTGGAAATGACCACGGAACAACAACATCAACGAATGAAGCAAATGCGACAGATAATTTTAGATAATAATATTTATTCGTGGGCGGCAACCTTATTAAGATCAATGGCAACTATTCAGAATTAACAGGATTCAAAAAATATAAATGTACAAACTAAAAATTATTTTCAGATGAAAGAAATAATTACGAAATGGACGGAGCTATTGGTTCCATGGCTCTTATCACATGGAGTTAAAATTCTGATTATTGCGGTTGGCGCTTACTTTTTAAATAAAGTGGCAAAAAGATTTATAGAAAAAATTGTGAGGATTGCTGTTGTTCCCGATAAATTTATATCAAAGCAAGCCGAAAAGAAAAGGGAGGATACCCTGATTCGTATTTTTACTTGGACATGCAGCATTATAATTTGGCTTATTGGAATTTTGATGATTTTGCAGGAGATCGGCGTTCCGATTGGCCCTATTTTAGCTGCTGCCGGAATTATTGGTTTGGCAGTTGGTTTTGGCGGACAATATCTTATACGCGATATTATTTCCGGTCTTTTCATTATTCTGGAAAATCAATACCGTATCGGTGATGTGGTTAACTTTGATAATACGAGCGGATTGGTTGAAGACATTAGTTTACGAATGACTACATTAAGAGATTTGGATGGAACCGTACATCATGTTCCGCATGGGGAAATAAAAAAAGTGTCGAATCTTTCAAAATATTTTTCACGGGTAAACTTGAACATTGGAATTGCCTATAGTTCTAAACTGGAGCATGTAATTGAGGTAGTAAATCAAACAGGAAAGGCATTAGCAGAGGATCCGCAATGGAAAGAATTTATCATCAAACCTCCCCAATTTTTACGAGTGGATGATTTTGCAGATTCTGCCATTATCATAAAAATTCTGGGAGAAACGCAACCCCTTAAACAATGGGATGTAACCGGAGAACTTCGTAAAAGAATTAAAATTGCTTTTGATAACGAGGGAATAGAAATTCCTTTTCCGCAAAGGGTTATTCATCAGATTAAAGAAAAATAAATAAATGGAAATTGCAATCATCATAACATTCATTCTTGGTTATTTGTTTATCATGCTTGAGCATCCGCTTAATATAAACAAAGCAGCAACTGCGCTGCTTACAGGTGTTTTGTGTTGGACACTCTATATTATTTCCGCTTCTGATTCGCATCTCATATCAGAACAATTAAAAGAACACATCGGTGAAATTTCAGGAATAATATTTTTCCTTATGGGTGCAATGACTATTGTTGAGCTTATTGATGCACACGATGGGTTTGATGTAATTACTAACGCTATTTCCACCTCAAGCAAAAGAAAACTGCTTTGTATAATTTGTTTTCTCACCTTCTTTCTTTCATCAGTTCTTAAGAAAACTCATTGCTAACAGAAATGATCGAATGCTTTTTATAGGAATGGTTGTAATCGCTGCAAATTCGGGCGGGGCATGGTCACCAATCGGAGATGTCACGACAACAATGCTTTGGATTGGTGGACAAGTTTCAACAAATAATATTATTTTGAATTTGTTTATTCCAAGTTTGGTTTGCCTCACGGTTCCGCTTATTATAGTCTTCTTCATGCTCAAGGGAAATATTGAAAAACCAATGTCAGCAAACAATGACGACAAACCCTCTGCATCTTCCTTTGAGCGAAACATGATTTTCTTTTCAGGATTAGGAATTCTTCTTTTTGTTCCTGTTTTCAAAACCATAACACATCTTCCGCCATTCATGGGTATGCTTTTCGGACTGGGACTACTATGGATAATTTCTGAACTCATTCACAAAGACAAAGACGAATCAGATAAAAATGCTTATTCCGTTCGTCATGCTCTAAGAAAAATAGATATGCCATGCGTTTTGTTTTTTCTTGGAATCCTCATTTCCATTTCTGCCCTTCAATCAACTGGACAACTTGGACAACTTGCTTCTTTAATGGATGAAAAAATTGGCAACATTAATTTTATTGTAATTTCAATCGGCTTACTTTCCGCTATTGTAGACAATGTTCCGCTTGTTGCTGCTTCAATGGGCATGTACGATTTGCAAACATACCCTACTGACCATTACTTTTGGGAATTTCTTGCTTACTGTGCAGGGACAGGCGGAAGCGCTTTAATCATTGGTTCAGCAGCAGGAGTGGCGGCAATGGGAATGGAAAAAATTGATTTCTTTTGGTATTTGAAAAAGGTTTCTTGGTTGGCTTTAATAGGATATTTTGCGGGTGCTTTTACGTATATTTTACAACATGGCATCTTTTGACAATGACTAACAAGAAGATAGCCCCCCTGATTTGCAAGCACATTTGCAGCTTTTATTTCAAATACAGAAAGTTTTTGGCTGCAAAAAAATAGATAATGATTAACCTTTAAACAATTCAATTTTAAATATTATGGTAATCAATAAATACAAAACATCAAAGCACGAATCCGAAGGCGATATAATTCCCAATAAATTGGGCATAACAACCCTGCATGAGATTGAAAAGGCAGAAATGGAAGGCTTTTATGTTGCATATAAGCTTTTATTTGAAGAATTGAATTCAAGAACAAAATTCAATCTTAAATATATTCTCAAGATTCATAAAACAGCCCTTGGACATTTATATACGTTTGCAGGAAAACCGCGCACAGTCAATATGTCGAAAGGTGGTTTTCTTTTCCCACCTGCCAAGTTTATAAATGAAACTCTTATTCAATTTGAAAAAGATATTTTATTAAAACTTCCTAAAGCTTATGATTCAAAAGAAGATTTAATTAAGGATATTGCAGTTGTTCATGCAGAGTTGTTATTCATTCATCCTTTCAGGGAAGGAAATGGGCGTACTGCCCGCCTGCTCTCCACATTAATGGCAGCTAAAGCAGGTTATAATCTGGTTGGTCTTGAAAAGTTCAGTAAGGCTAATTTCAATGAATATGTAGCAGCCGTTCAACAGGCTATAGATAAGAAATATGATAAAATGATTTCAATTATTTCTTCACTTTTTTAATTCGGGCCAAAGCTTTTTTAAATGCCTCTTTAGCTTCTTCAAGCGAAAATCTTATGTTTTCCAGTTCAAATGATTTAATTACTCCCTGAAAAATTTCTTCGTCTGTAGGTTTATATATTTTAATAGCTTTAGGCATGATTTTTTTGTTTATACAAATATACAAAAATTTTCTTTTCATAAACAATTTACCTGAATAATTATTCGCAATCTTTTTAGTTTTCAAAGGTGCTTATGAT
Source organism: Bacteroidales bacterium (assembly GCA_041658145.1). Lineage (GTDB taxonomy): Bacteria > Bacteroidota > Bacteroidia > Bacteroidales > CG2-30-32-10 > JBBAAT01. Next base: position 3,333 of record JBBAAT010000278.1, read on the forward strand.
AGAGCAAGCTCTGTTCATATATTTTGGATAGATATTATGTAATATACACTGTACACAATTTAAAGCACACCTGCCCGACCCTGACTACCGGCAGAGTGGAGCAGATAGTGAGGAATCTTTTTAAAAAATGCATAAAGGGTTAAAATAATTTATAATTTTGAATGCCTAAAAAACATAGCAACATCTAACCTATATAATTCACAAATCAGGGCTAAAGCCCGGTGTTACTGGGTTTTTATTAACCCCAGCCTTAAGGCTGGGGTTATGCAAACAGTCTATAAATAAAGGACTTTAGTCCTGAATTAAATATTTGTGAATTAATTAAGCTAATTTCTAAATTATGAAAAGAGACGAAAAAGTATTCGACCTTATAAACCAGGAGCTGCAACGACAGATGCATGGTATAGAATTAATTGCTTCCGAAAATTTTGTAAGCGATCAGGTTCTTCAAGCCATGGGTTCGTGCATGACAAACAAATATGCCGAAGGTTATCCCGGAAAGCGCTACTATGGTGGCTGCCAGATAGTTGACCAAACGGAACAAATCGCCAT
>JBBAAT010000279.1:0-3867 GCA_041658145.1 Bacteroidales bacterium
TTTTTAACTTTCATGAACTGATAAAGTCCGAACCCCAAACCCAATAGACAAACAACAAATCCCCACATTAAAAGGTTATTCTGATGAGAACTAAGTCCTGGAATTTTTAAATCAGCCTCACTTGCATAAGTTGTAAAAGGCAATAATACCGACAAAAACGCAACTGTTTTTTTCATATATATTTAGTTTTTACGCTTATTAATTTCCGGCAAAGTTATAAAAGTATTTTTACAGTTATTGAATTCAGAGAAGGAATAAATAATATTTAGCCGGAATAAATGATAAATATTTTAAATTTGTATTTATAAAAATAGAACGCTGATGACGCAGATATTTATGATTTACACTGATATTATCCGCGATTATCAGTCGAATCAGCGTTATCCGCGTTGCTATTAAATCCTGATTCGCATAAAAACCAAATTAATCAACTATAAAATGAAAATTGAAATATCTTTTGCCGGAAATAAAAAAGTAAATGCAAATGTAAACGGGTATATTGTTAAAACGGATCAGCCATTAAAAGCAGGTGGCGATGGAAATGATCCAACACCATTCGAATTATTTTTTGCTTCATTAGGAACTTGCGCAGGAATATTTGTCAAAACATTTTGCGATCAAAGGAAGCTGCCGACAGATAATATCAGGCTCGTCGAACATATAGAAACAGATCCAATTAATCATACCATTTCTAAAATAAAAATAGAGATCATTCTTCCACCCGATTTTCCTGAGAAATATAAAAACGCTGTTATCAATGCAGCCGACCTGTGTGCAGTAAAAAAACTGATACAAAATCCTCCGAAATTTGAAATTTTTGTAACTGTTCAGCCACTATATTAGCCTTAATAGCCACAGATTGCACAGATTAAATTATGAAAGAATTCATATATAAAGACGAAACAGATAAAACTATAAAGGTTTGTATGGAAGTACCTCCCGAGAACTCGGGAGGTAAAGGGTTTCTTGAATACAAAAGGATAATTTTATAATCTGTGTAATCTGTGGCTGTATTTAAGCTGCTGAGTAGTTACTAAAAATATCAATGAATTTGATTTTAATTTTGTTTAATTCAAAAATCACATTTACTTTTGCCATTCAAATTATAGCGAACATTAAAATGGACGACGGACCTGCGAGATACATGTTAATTTATATATCCCGAATATAGAGGGATTTTTGTTCGCTTTTTGCAAACGACAAATCCTTCTGTATTTATAAAAAGAAGGAGGCGCATAATGACTGCACAAATCACATTTTATTTAAGTCAGATTATTGGCGTTAAAATATATAATGCTGATGGTGACTGTATCGGGAAAATTTATGATGTACTTGTGTATTCCGACCGCAAGATGGTCACACAGGAAGAATCATTCAGGCCAATGATAGTGGCTGTTAAAACAAGGATAGATGGCAAAGTGCGCTTCCTGAATTTTTCTCATTTTGAAATTTCCCGGATTGAAAAAAAGATCATTTTCTCGTGTAAAAAAATCGTTAATCTTACTGAAAAAGAATTTGAAAACACTTTACCTCTTGTTAAAAATGTTTTGGATAAACAGATTGTTGATATTAATGGACGAAAGCTTGTAAGGGTAAATGATGTGAGGCTCGTTACTGTTCATTCAGGAACGTATGCCATTGCCGTTGATATTGGCACTGAGGGTTTACTGCGCAGAATAGGTATTTCAGAACCTATTAAAAAACTTCTTAATATCACAAAAGGGAATATTCCCTCTAATTTTATTTTGTGGGATGATGTGGAAACAATTGACGATTCAAACTTCAACATCAAACTTTCAAGCCCTTCATCTAAACTTCATACTCTGCACCCTTCCGACCTTGCAGACATTATTGAAGATATGGGTAAAACATCAAGAACCAATGTATTTAAATCACTTGATGAAGAACAAGCTGCTGATGTTTTGGAAGAACTCGAACCTTATGCGCAGGCGCAGATTATCGAAAGCCTGGAATTAGAAAAAGCCGCTGATGTTCTTGAGAAAATGCCTGCCGACGAAGTTGCCGACCTTTTTGATTCCCTGGAAAACGAAAAAATAGAGATGCTTCTCAATGAAATGGACAAAGAATCTTCTGCAGAAGTTAGAGAATTGTTAGCGTATTCAGGGCATGAGGTCGGGAGTCTTATGACAACAGACTACCTATCGTTCAAAGAAACAATGACTGTTGAAGAAACGCTCAATGAGTTGCGAAAACAAAAGCCTGAAGCCGATATGATGTATTCACTTTTCATAACAGACAAAAATGATAAGTTAGTTGCAACGGTATCTCTTAGAGACCTGGTTGTATCAGAGCCGAAGGTAACACTTGACAAGATCATGCAAAAGGATATGATCACCGTTTTTGATGATGACAAGGTTGATTCACTTGCTGAGATCATTTCTAAATACGACCTTTTGGCAATACCTGTTACCGACAGGCAAATGAAAATGGAAGGCATGGTAGTTATTGATGACATTGTGGAAGACCTACTCTATAAGAGGAAAACCAAATAATGGATGGAGGGTTAGGTTGTGCTGAATTATAAGAATTTTAACAGAAGAAGAAAGAATATTTTTCGGAATATAGTTCTGTTCCTTGCAATACTTGGACCCGGAATTATTACGGGAAGTGTTGATAATGACGCCGGGGGAATTACCACTTATTCGGTTGCCGGAGCTCTTTACGGTTACAAATTGTTGTGGACAATGATCCCTTGCTTTGTCGTGCTTTTTGTTGTCCAGGAAATGAATGCCCGGATGGGTATTGTTACAGGTAAAGGTCTTGCCGACCTGATACGGGAGAATGCGGGAGTTAAAGTTACTTTTTTTATTTTTATTGGTTTACTGATTGCCGATATCGGAAATACTACTACCGAATTTGCAGGTGTTGCCGGCAGCCTGATGGTTTTTGGCGTCAGCAAATACATTTCAGTTCCTCTTAGCGCTTTCATGGTTTGGTTCCTCGTTGTGAAAGGCACGTATAAAATTTCAGAAAGAGTATTTCTTGTTTTCAGCGTTTTCCTTTTGATATATGTTGTTTCCGCTATTATGGGCAAACCCCATTGGGGTGAAATCGGACAGGCGATAATTCGCCCCGAAATGAAATTTGATGCGGGTTATCTTTCTGTTGTGATTGGAATAATCGGCACTACTATCGCCCCGTGGATGCAATTTTATATGCAATCGGCAGTAATAGAAAAGGGAATTAAAATTAAAGATTATAAGTTTACAATGTGGGATGTTGGTATAGGAAGTGTTATCACTGTTGTTGTCGCTTTCTTTATTATTGTTGCCTGCGCATCCACCTTGCATGTTAATGGTATTAAAATAGAGGAAGCCAAAGATGCTGCCATGGCGCTTAAACCCCTGGCAGGTAATCTCGCTTCCGCTACTTTTGCTTTCGGACTTTTTATTGCATCAATCTTTTCAGCTACGATATTACCTGTTGTTACTGCTTTTTATGTTTGCGAGGCTTTTGGCTTTGAAGCGGGAATTAATAAAAAATGGAAAGAAGCGCCTCATTTTTATTGGTTGTTTACAGCTATAATAGTTATTGGAGCCGGTATTATTCTGTTACCGAATTGCCCGCTTATCCTTATCACGCTTTGGTCGCAAGTGGCAGACGGAGTTTTACTCCCTGTGGTTCTGGTTTGCATGATAATAATAATAAACAACAAAGAAATAATGGGAAAATATGTGAACAAACCGCTAAATAACATTATTGCCTGGATCACTATTGTGATTTTGATAGGCTTGTCCGTTTCACTTCTGATTTCTTCGTTTGCGTAACATCAGTTATTAACAATTTTTCATTTATTTTTGCAAATTAATATAATTTTAAAGTTCATGAAAGTTATTGAAGCGCTTG
>JBBAAT010000280.1:0-3848 GCA_041658145.1 Bacteroidales bacterium
AAACTAATGAAGAAATAATAAAATTGATATTCATTGAAATTGATAGAAATTAGGATATTCATGGATATTTGCTTCTGATATATTAAAATTCATTCTCTGTTTTATATAAAAACATATTGCTTTTTGTAGAAAGCAAAAAAGTTGTGTATTTGCTTTTTTAATAAATCATTTTTATGAATTATCTGTTTTAGAAATATATACGAAAAATAAAACATTTTAAATCCTAAAAACATGTTCAGCGAAAAAACTTATACCGAAAGAAAGAACAAACTCCGCAAACAGCTTGGCAATGGGCTGATCCTGATAATGGGCAATAACGAATCACCCATGAATTATCTGGGGAACACCTATCATTTCAGACAGGACAGTAATTTCCTTTACTTCTTTGGACTGGATTTCCCGGGATTGGCAGGGGTTATTGACATCGACAAGAATAAGGATATAATCTTTGGCAACGATGTGGATATTGACGACATCATCTGGATGGGTCCACAGGAAAGCATGAAAGACAAAGTCCTGAAAGCAGGAGTGAGCAACACAGAACCATTCGGGAAACTCACAGAATATATTGAGACCGCAAAAAAACAAAACAGGAAAATTCATTACCTGCCTCCGTATCGCTCCGATAATAAAATATTTCTAAGCAATCTTCTGAATATGCCGGTTGACAAGCTGAAAGAGAACGCATCTGTCGAATTAATAAAAGGGGTTGTCGCTTTGCGGTCAATCAAAGAACAGGCAGAAATTAACGAGATCGAAAGATATATGGAAGTGGGCTATCTTATGCATACAACGGCTATGAAAATGGCTAAGCCGGGTGTTTATGAAAGAGAAATTGCAGGAGCTATTGAAGGTATTGCCCTTGCCTGTGGCGGAGCAGTTTCATTTCCTGTAATTCTTTCCGTACATGGCGAAACTCTTCACAACCACGATCACAGCAATAAGATGAAAGAGGGCGATATTCTTATTATAGATGCAGGAACAGAATCTCCGCTTCATTATGCAACCGACCATACACGCGTTGTTCCGGTAAGCGGGAAGTTCACTCAAAAACAAAAAGAAATATATGAAATTGTACTTAATTCCCAGCTTGCAGCTATCGAAGCAATAAAGCCCGGAGTAACGTATCAGAGCATACATTTGTTAGCGTCGAAAGTAATTGCCGATGGACTTAAAGCAATCGGACTGATGAAAGGCGATACAGCAGAAGCTGTTAAACAAGGCGCTCATGCCATGTTTTTCCCACACGGGCTTGGTCACATGATGGGTCTTGATGTACACGATATGGAAGATTTGGGCGAAGATTATGTAGGCTATGACGATGAAGTAAAACGTTCTGATTTGTTTGGAACAGCTTACCTGCGGCTTGGCAGAAGACTACAGGAAGGCTTTGTCCTGACTGTTGAACCCGGCATTTACTTTATCCCCGCTCTTATTGATCAGTGGAAGGCAGAAAAAAAATTCATGGAATTTATTAATTATTCAAAAGTAGAGGAATATTTTGGTTTTGGCGGGATACGAATAGAAGACGATGTGCTGGTTACTGCAAATGGACACAAAGTACTTGGAATGCCGATACCTAAGACGATTGATGAGATTGAGACGTTTATGAAGAAAAATAGAAATTAATCCCGAAACTTCGGGATTTATTGAAATTAGGATATTCATTGATATTAAAAAATTGGATATTTGCAGTAATTAGTGTCTGTTCGTAATGTTAATACAAAACGTCATTGCGAGGAGGTACGACGAAGCAATCTATTGACACACAATGATTAGATTGCTTCACTGCGTTCGCAATGACGACATTATATACAAACAGTAATTTATTGCAATAAAAAATTTTGATTACAGATTATGAAAACTTTCATCAAATACAACAGCGTCAATATTCATTACAAAACCGAAGGCAAAGGTGATGCGCTTGTGCTTCTTCACGGGTTTACGGAATCGCTCGAAATATGGGATGATTTTTCAGCAGAATTAAGTTTGTTTTTTAAAGTGATCTGTGTTGATCTTCCCGGTCACGGAAGCAGCGACTGTATCGGCGAATCGCACACTATGGAGCTGATGGCTGATGTTGTGAAAACAGTTCTTGATGAGGAAAATATGAAAGAATGTGTAATGATTGGTCATTCCATGGGAGGCTATATTGCGCTTGCTTTTGCCGAAAAACACCCTGCATATATGAAAGGACTCGGATTATTTCATTCCTCAGCATTGCCGGATACTCCTGAAGGAAAAGCAAACAGGACAAGGGCAATTGAGGTTATAGAAAAAAACCATACGGAATTTGTAATGAATTTTATTCCGGATCTTTTTGCTCCCGCTAATAGAAAGCCGCTTGAAAAAGAAATAAATGTCCTTGTAGAAAAAGCACAAACCATGAGCAAACAAGCTATTATTGCGGCACAACGTGGCATGATGGAACGCCGTGATATGCAATATGTTTTGAAAAATGCTGATTATCCTGTTCTTTTTATTGCAGGGAAACAGGACACCCGTGTACCATACAATAAAGTCCTTGAGCAGATCGTTTTGCCAAAAGATACCACAGCCCTTTTACTGCACGACATTGCGCACATGGGTTACCTTGAAGCAAGGGATAAAACAATTTATGCGGTAAAATGTTTTGTTGATGGGGCGTATTAAACTTAATCTATTTATAAAATTCTAAGCACGAAACCCTAAATCCTAAATAATATCAAATTACAAATTCTCAAAATTTCAAACAGGTTTACGATAATGTTTAGGTCATTTTAATTTAAAATATTTGGATTTATTTAGTGTTTAGAATTTAGATATTAGAATTTGTGAATTATTCGGGTTAAAGTCTGTATTTTGAAAAAAAAATAATAAAAAATATTTTTATCAATTAAAAAAATATTTCTACATTTGGTAACGTAAAACTGATATTAAAACCAAAAGCCATGACAAACTTCTTATGTCCACATTGCGGAGGCCACCTGAGGGTTTCGAACAGCATCATTTTTTTAACAAAAACCACAAAAGGCAAATCAGGGTTATTGCTTATCAGCCCGGAACTCGGAGATTACAGTGTAAAGATGCATCCTTCTTACGACAACTTTGAAGAAGGCGAAGTAGTGAATTTTATATGCCCCATCTGTTACGAAAACCTCGATGCCGAAGAGTATGACAAGAACCTGGCTAAGGTGATCATGCAAGAAGATGGAGGGGAAGAATCAGTAATTGTCTTTTCCAGGATCGTTGGCGAAAAGTGCACATTCAAAATTGATAAGAGCGGCATTAAAACTTACGGTAAAGACTCAGGCGAATACAAAAGCGCTTTTGGAGATATTTTCTAGGTTATCTCTTTAATCTGGATTTTCCCACAGGTTTATTTTTTTTCCCTGTGGGTTTTTTATTGCCTGATAAACTTACCTCCGAGTTTATTTTTACCATCCGAAATGCTCAGAAAATACAAGCCTTTTGGAAGATATGAAATGCTTAAACTATTCTTTCCTGAATTTTTAATAACACCTGAACTGACTCTTCTTCCCACAATATCAAATATCTCATAATTAATATTTCCTGCTATGGTATTAAATTCAACAGTTATATAGTCATTTGCAGGGTTGGGATAAATTTTTAGTTGCGGTAAATTTTGCGTTTGCTTTACAATGCCCGAAAATCCTCCACCGCAGGGTGTTGAATCGTTCATGAAGTATTTTCTGATACTGTCAATTCTTTGGTTCATCACAATTATAGCTGCTGTAGCATTTGAATCATTATAATCTCTTCCAAAGACAAAAGCAATATCCAATTCCTGCACATCACCCGGTTTAAAAGTAAAAGGTCCGGTAGAACCAAGTCCACGCCTATCGGCG
>JBBAAT010000281.1:0-3843 GCA_041658145.1 Bacteroidales bacterium
TGGAATAGGCGGCATCGGTATGAGTGCGTTAGCAAGGTATTTCAAAGCAAAGGGTGCTGTGGTTTGCGGTTACGATAAGGTTGCAACACCATTAACAAACGAACTGATAAATGAAGGAATTTCTGTCCATTTTAATGAAGATATTGAAATGATTCCGAAAGATCTGGATATGGTTATTTATACACCAGCCATACCAAAAGATAATAAAGAATTTATTTACTTTAAAGAGAATGGCTACAATATCCATAAGAGAGCAGAAATTCTTGGATTAATTACACAAAATTCATATACTATAGCCGTAGCAGGCACACATGGAAAAACTACCATGACATCCATGATAGCGCATATACTGAAGCAGGCAGGAAAAGATATTTTTTCATTTATCGGAGGTATTAGCAAAAACTATAATTCGAATTTAATTTTGTCGGAGAAAAATTCTATCGCAGTGGTAGAAGCTGATGAATTTGATCGTTCATTTCTTCAGCTTTGCCCTGATATTGCTGTAATATCTTCAATGGACACCGACCACTTGGATATTTATGGAAGTAAAGACAATATGGTAGAATCATTCAGGTTGTTTGCCAACAGGATAAAAGAAAACGGGAAACTTTTTTTGAAAAAGAATCTTAATTTGCAAAACCTTACCGCAAATGTTCAATATTATTCCGCAACGGAAAAAACAGATTATTATGCAACTGATGTGAAAGTGAAAAATGGTGTTTTTTATTACACCATCTTATGTCCCGATAATATAAAAATTTCTGTAAAAGCCGGCGTCCCTGGTATGCATAATGTGGAAAATGCTGTTGCGGCAACAGCCGTCGCATTGAATTTTGGGATATCTTCTAAGGAAATTAAAAATGCATTGCAAAGTTATTCCGGTGTTATGCGTCGGTTTGATTACCGGATAAAAGAGAATGAACTTGTTTTTATCGACGATTATGCTCACCATCCGGAAGAGATAAAGGCATTTCTGAAGGCTGTTAAAGAACTTTATCCGGGGAAAAAGATCACAGGAGTTTTCCAGCCCCACTTGTTTTCCCGGACAAGAGACCTTGCAGATGGTTTTGTTGAAAGTTTGTCAATGTTAGATGATCTGATATTGCTCGACATCTATCCTGCAAGAGAACTTCCGATTGAAGGCGTTACATCGCAAATGCTGCTCGATAAAATAAAAATTAAAGATAAAATGCTTTGTTCAAAAGAAGAATTGATTGAAGTATTGATAGGAAGGAAACTGGAAGTGCTTGTAACAATGGGCGCCGGAGATATTGACCAGTTGGTGGAACCAATTGAAAAAGGGTTGAAAAATAGTTTAAAATAATAAAAAAGTAAACCCAAATGAAAAAAATATTTTTCATATTATTTCTTATTCTTTTTGGTAATATTCTTTTTGCCCAAAATCCAAAGGACAGCATTAATCCCCAAAAGAACAATTTTAAGAAAAATGCTGTCTTTGTTGAATTAGCTGGGAGTAGTTTTTTGGGAACAAGTATAAATTATCAGAGGAATTTTCATTTATATAAAAATATTTCATTATCTGGAAGCATAGGGGCTGGGTTCCAATTATTTTTTAATAAAGAAAGATATCCATTATTCCCTGTTAAAATTACTATTAAATGGAATCATTTTAAATTTGGAATAGGCACTACTAATTGTATCAGTTTGAGTGGAAGTGATGATAATACATACATACCTAAAATTATTGGAATTAAGTATCATCGTAGTCTTTATTATTGGAAAGTATTTTACATCAACACGCATCCTATTATAGGATACAATTTTGTGGATTATGAAAATATCTTTTTATGTGTTGAGATTTCTAGTTTTACGATGTGGAGTGGTGACTCTGACAATTTATTTTTTGGACCTATGATAGGTGTAAATTTCGGTTTTTTGTTTTAAATAAAATGAAAAAAATTGTCAACATATTCATATGGATTATCTTGGTATCGGGATTATTTGTAGTATTGGGCTTTGCTGAAAGACAACATCAATCCATAATATGCAGCAAACTTGATATATTGATCCGATACAACAGCGATGATTATTTTATTACAGTAGATGATATCAATACCTTTTTCGCTAAGAAAGGTTTAAAAATTAGAGGCGCAGCTTTGTCTGATATTGATGCAGGAAAAATCGAAGCAGCTTTATACACCATACCTTATGTGGAAAAAGCTGATGTTTATGTATCCATCGATGGAGATGTAAAGATCAGGATAACCCAGAAAAAACCAATTGTAAAGGTTTTTAATAAGATCAACCGGTGTTTTTACATTGATGATAAAGGACACTTGATGCAGAAAAGTGATAATTATTCAGCAAGGCTTCTCGTTGCAAATGGTTTTATAAATGAAGTTTATAATCCATATACAAAACTCGATGTTAATGATTTTTCCGGCGCTGATACCGTGATGATGAAAACATCTATTTACAAAGTTTTCCGAATGGCACAGTTTGTCAACCATGATGATTTTTGGAAAGCTATGGTGGACGAAATTTTTATCAACAACAAAGGTGAAATTGAATTATTCACCAAGATTGGTAATCAAACCATCGTGTTTGGCGACATTGATAATATGGAAGAAAAATTCGACAATCTGCTTGTCTTCTATAAGCAGGGACTTAATAAGACCGGCTGGAATAAATATAAAACAATTAATCTAAAATATAAAAATCAGGTTGTATGTTCAAAAAACTAAAACATAAAGATGTCTTTGCCAACTGCTAACTGCAGACTGCCAACATTATTAAGATTTACAAAAATTAAAGTATTACAATGAAATGGCATAGTTTTATATTCACAATAATAAATTCAGAAATATGGAATCTTCAGAAATAGTAGTAGGTCTGGACATTGGCACCACCAAAATTGCAACGATAGTAGGCCGAAGAAATGAGTATGGAAAAGTTGAAATTCTTGGCATTGGCAAGTCTGAATCTATCGGTGTTACTCGTGGCATGGTTGCAAACATTGAAAAAACAGTACAGTCAATTCGCTCGGCAATAGAGGAAGCTGAACAGAAATCAGGCGTTAACATTCGCGTGGTAAATGTAGGTATTGCGGGGCAACACATAAAAAGTATTCAGCATCGCGGAAACATCATGCGAAATAGTTTGGAAGATGAGATAAGCCAACAGGATATTGATATATTGGTGGAAAACATGTACAAATTAGTAATGCAACCCGGTGAAGAAATTATCCATGTAATCCCTCAGGAATATATTGTGGATAAAGATCCTGGTATCAAAGACCCCGTGGGAATGTCAGGAATTTGCTTAGAAGCAAATTTCCATATTATCACGGGACAGGTCGCCGCCGCAAAAAATATCCATAAATGTGTAAGTAAAGCAGGGCTTGAGGTTGCTGAACTTATTCTTGAACCTCTTGCTTCTTCAGATGCTGTCCTGAGTGAAGAAGAAAAAGAAGCTGGCGTTGTATTGGTTGATATTGGAGGCGGTACAACCGATATTGCCATTTTTCAGGATGGAATAATCCGCCATACAGCTGCTATTCCATTTGGTGGAAATGCAATTACCGAAGATATAAAAGAGGGATGCACCATCATACGCAGCCAGGCAGAAGCCCTGAAAATAAAATTCGGATCTTCACTTGCCAGCGAAAATAAAGATGAAGAAATTGTTTCTATTCCGGGGCTGAGAGGTAGATCTCCAAAAGAAATTTCTCTCAGGAATCTTGCAAGCATTATTCAGGCGAGGATGGAAGAGATCATTGAACATATCTATTATGAAATTAAAAATTCGGGTTATGAGAAAAAAATGATTGCAGGCATCGTGCTTACTGGTGGTGGCGCACAATTGAAGCATGTTGCACAACTT
>JBBAAT010000282.1:0-3841 GCA_041658145.1 Bacteroidales bacterium
AACGGATTTTCCCTGTTAATGTAAATTGCCCAAAATGCAATCATAGCCTTATGGATGATAATCATCCTTTAGATGGTTATCCTTCAATAAAAGTTACTATTTCATTTGCTGACAACCACGGCTGGCTTCGCTTATCTTCTTTATACGGTAGTTCCAACATTGATTCTGAACATGAAAGGCCATTGGGGACAATAGCAGATTATTTTTGCCCTCATTGTAATTCAGAATTTGCAGGGGGAACAGAATGTCCCGAATGTGGTACAGGTATGGTACCTATGATTATTAAAGGAGGGGGAATGGTTCATATTTGTCCGAAAAGAGGATGCAAGGGACATATTTTAGATGTATAAGAAATAGTTTGTTGTTTGTTGTTCGTTGTTGAATCATAAACCAAAAACCATTAACTACAAACCACAAACAAATTTAGAAACACTAATAATTAATAACATAGCAAAATATTTATTTATGAAACATATTACAACAGTTGAAGATTTTTGTGATTACAGGAATTCGATAATTAAAGAACAAAAAGATAATAAACCTGCATTAATATTATGTGCAGGTACAGGGGGGCAAGCAAGTGGTTCAAATGATATCATGAGAATTATCAAAAAACATATTATTAAAAAAAATCTTCATGAAAAAATATCATTAAGAATTACAGGTTGCCTTGGATTATGTGAGATGGACCCATTCATTATTACAGAACCGGGACTTAACCTTTATCCTCGGTTGAAGATGGAAGATGTGCCTGAAATAATTGATGCTGCCATAGAAGGAAAAGTTGTAAAAGACTTGCTCTATAAAGATATTCTTAGTAAAGAAATTTTTAGTTCCCAGCATGAAATACCTTTCTTCAAACATCAAACACGAACTATTTTAGGAAAAAACCAAACATTAGACCCTATACGTATTCATGATTATATCAGCACAGGAGGATATGAAGCGCTTAACAAAGTTATATCCAATCCAAATCCTGACTGGATTATAAAAGAAATAACAGAATCCGAACTGAGAGGAAGAGGTGGTGGCGGATTTTTCACAGGAAAAAAATGGGAATTTGCAAAAAAGTCAGGTGCTAATATTCAAAAATATATAATATGTAATGCGGATGAAGGGGACCCTGGTGCTTATATGGATAGAAGTTTACTGGAAGGCAACCCTCATTCTATTATAGAAGGGATGATTATTGCCGGTATTGCTATTGGCGCAACACAAGGAATTATTTATGTCAGAACTGAATATCCTTTAGCTATTAAACATTCTCTTATTGCTATACGTCAGGCACAGGATTTAGGAATATTAGGTGAAAATATAATGGGCACCGGACTTTCCTTTAATATTAATATCATAAAAGGTGCAGGTGCATTTGTTTGTGGGGAAGAAACAGCATTAATTAAATCAATCGAAGGACAAATGGGGCAGCCCAAGCAACGTCCTCCTTATCCTGTAATTAAAGGGTTATGGGGTTGTCCCACATGTATAAACAATGTGGAAACCCTTGCTAACGTATCTGTTATCATCAGTAAAGGCGCAAAAAAATATGCAGAAGTAGGTGTGCCGGATAATAGAGGCACTAAAATATTCTCTCTTGTCGGTAAAATCAAAAATACAGGTTTGGTTGAAGTACCACTTGGTACAACTATCCGGAAAGTAGTATATGATATCGGAGGCGGCTCTCCCGGTAAAGCAAAAATAAAAGCTATACAAACCGGTGGTCCTTCAGGTGGATGCATTCCCGAAAAATTATTTGACCTGCCAATTGACTATGAAAGCTTAACCAAAGTCGGCTCTATCATGGGCTCGGGCGGAATGATAGTGATGGATGAAAATACCTGTATGGTGGATGTTGCACGATATTTTACAAATTTTCTTCAGGAAGAATCTTGCGGAAAATGTTCTACATGCAGGGAAGGCACCCAACAGATGAACGAGATACTTACAAAAATTACACAGGGAAAAGGAAAAATTGAAGATGTGGAATTACTTCAGGAACTTGGGCTTGTTATAAAAGATGCTTCTATGTGCGGGCTCGGACAAACAGCTTCTAATCCTGTTCTTGCTACTATTCGCTATTTCATTAATGAATATGAAGAGCATATAAAAAAGAAAAAATGTGAAGCCGGAGTATGTAAAGAAATCGTCTCTTCACTTTGTCAATATACTTGCCCGATAGATACTGAGGCATCTGTATACATTGCTCTTATTGCTCACGGGAAATATGAAGAAGCCCTTAAAATAATAAAGAAAGATAACCCTCTTGCATCCACACTTTGCCGTATATGCAACCATCCCTGCGAATCAAAGTGCAAAGCAGGGCAGGGAGGCGAACCTATTGCCATCAGAAATTTGAAAAGGTTTGTTACTGATTATGGTTTGAAGAAAAACCTGATGACCAAGGTTAAATTCTTACAAAAATCCAATGGTATTAAGGTAGCCATTATTGGTTCCGGACCAGCAGGATTAACTTGCGGATTTTACCTTGCCCAGATGGGATATGATATTACCATTTTCGAAAAAGAATCTGTCGCCGGTGGTATGTTGGCATTAGGTATTCCTGAATACAGGCTGCCGCGTGAAATATTAAATTCAGATATTAATTATATCAAAAGCACCGGTGTTAATATAAAAACAAATTCTGCATTTGGCAAAGATTTTACTATTGATGAATTATTCAGCCAGGGGTTTAAAGCTATTTTCATCGCCACAGGAGCTTATAAATCATTAAACATAGGTATTCCAAATGAAGATATTAAAGGTGTTATTCCGGGTATAAAATTGCTGAAAGAAATTAACCTCGGAAAAGCAGTAGAAATTGGGAAGAAAGTGGGTATTATCGGTGGTGGTAACTCTGCTGTTGATGCAGCAAGAAGTGTATTACGCTTAGGAAAAGCTGAAAGCGTTACCATCTTTTATCGAAGAACTATTGATGAAATGCCTGCTCATAAAGAAGAAGTAAAAGACGCCTTAGAGGAAAGAATTAAAATTGAATTTCTAACCGCACCAAATAAATTAATTGCTGAGAACGGACAACTTCATGCCTGCGAATTTATCAAAATGAAAATGGGTGATATTGATGAATCTGGCAGAAAAAGACCTACACCTATTGCAGGAACAGAATATAAAGTAGAACTTGACACATTAATTATTTCTATTAGTGAATCTCCGGATACATCTTTCTTAAATAAAGAAAAAATTGAGTTGTCAAAACGGGAAACTATTGTAGTTAACCATGAAACTTTTGAAACCAAACGGTATGGTGTATTTGCAGGAGGCGATGTAGTAACAGGACCAAACACAGTGGTGGATGCTGTTGCTTCAGGAAAAATTGCCGCACAGTCTATTAATCAGTACCTGAACGGAGAAGAAATAAAGAGAGAGTATAAATTAACCAGACCTTCCGTGTACATTGAACCTATTGAATTATCCACAGAAGAAGCAGAAGAATTATTAACCGCCAAGCGACCTGAATCTAAGCAATTATCAGCAAAAATAAGGAAAGCCAACTTCAAGGAAGTGGAGTCGGTATTAAGTGAAAAACAAGCCATACAAGAAGCAAAAAGATGCCTGCGATGTGAACTGGAAACTGAAGACGGAAAACAATTTATAAAAGAATTAAAAGAGGGTATAAAAGAAAAACAGGAGGTATAATATCATGTCTAAAATAACTATTGACGGAATAAGTATTGAACCTCAAAAAGGTTGGACAATATTGGAAACAGCGAGATTTCTGGGATTAGAAATACCTACATTATGTTACAACGAAGGTCTCACTCCCTGGGGTGGTTGCCGTTTATGTGTTGTTGAAATAGGCGAAGGCAATAATGCAAAACTAGTTACA
>JBBAAT010000283.1:0-3841 GCA_041658145.1 Bacteroidales bacterium
GGTTTTGTATCCTGTTGATGAGTTCGCGGGCAATTCCTTCTTCTTTTAATTCTTCCGTAAGCGTGATATCAAGGGCTACAGTAAGATTCCCCATGCCGGTAACAAGCCATCCGGGAATATCTTCCGACAGGATTTCCACATCCGAAAGCATCACTTCTGCTTTTTCGCCATTAATATCTGCCACATAAATGCCATCTTGTTCTATTTTATTGATATCAGCCTGCGAAAATTCTGCTATTGTCGCAGCGATTTGCTTCATAAGTTTGCCATACTTAGGACCTAATGTCTTAAAATTAGGTTTAACTTTCTTGATTAAGATTCCCGAAGCATCGGTAAGGAATTGCAATTCTTTCACATTCACTTCCGAGAGGATCAGGTTTTTTACAGCTTCTATCTGTTTCTTCAATTTTTCGTCAAGAGCGGGCACCATAATCCTGCTAAGTGGCTGACGGACCCGGATATTTACTCTCTTACGCAATGAAAGCGCCATCGAAGAAATTTTTTGTGCAATCTGCATTCTTTCTTCAAGGTCTTTATCGATCAGGGTTTCATCGGCAACGGGGAAATTGGTAAGGTGCACAGATACCGCCTTCTGACGATTTGTAACTTTATTCAGATCAACAAACAATCTCTCCATAAAGAACGGCGCAATTGGAGAAGCAAGCTGAGCTAGTATTTCAAGACATCTGTATAATGTCTGGTAGGCGGCAATTTTATCTTCCGAATAATCGCCCTTCCAAAATCTGCGCCTGCAAAGCCTCACATACCAGTTGCTCAGATGCTCATCCACAAACTCCTGAATGTCCCGCCCTGCTTTGGTTGGCTCATAACCGGCATAACATTCATCAACCGCTTTAACCAGAGAATTCAACTGCGACAATATCCAGCGATCAATTTCAGGACGTTTATTCATTGGTACTTCCGGCTCTGCATAACTAAATCCATCAATGTTTGCATAGATCGCAAAAAAAGCATAGGTATTATAAAGCGTGCCAAAGAATTTGCGCTGCACTTCAACAATTCCTTCAATATCGAACTTCAGGTTATCCCAAGGCTGCGAATTGGTAACCATATACCAACGCGTAGCATCAGGACCGTATTTTTCAATTGTCTCAAACGGATCCACTGCATTGCCGAGTCGTTTGGACATCTTGTTGCCGCTTTTATCAAGCACCAGTCCATTCGATACAACATTCTTGTATGCCACTGAATCAAACAACATAGTGGCGATGGCATGAAGCGTAAAGAACCAGCCTCTTGTCTGATCAACACCCTCGGCAATAAAATCTGACGGAAAATATTCCTTTAAATTGTCTTTATTCTCAAATGGATAATGGAACTGCGCATAAGGCATGGCGCCTGAGTCGAACCACACATCAATGAGATCAGGTTCTCTGAACATTTTTTTACCTGTGGGAGATACCAGGATGATCTCATCCACATAAGGACGGTGAATATCAAACTTCGAATAATTTTCGACAGAGTTGTCAGAAGGGACAAATGATTCAATCGGGTTATTTTTCATAAACCCCGCAGCCAAAGATTTTTCAATTCCTTTCTTCAGCTCTTCCACCGAACCGATGCATATTTGTTCTGTCTTATCACCGGAAGTCCAGATAGGGATGGGAACACCCCAGTAGCGCGAACGCGAAAAGTTCCAGTCCACAAGATTCTCGAGCCAGTTACCAAACCTGCCTGTTCCTGTTGATTCAGGTTTCCAGTTAATGGTGCGGTTCAGTTCGATCATCCGCTCTTTAAGCGCAGTGGTCCTGATAAACCACGAATCCAAAGGGTAATATAAAATTGGTTTATCGGTTCTCCAGCAATGGGGGTATGAGTGTTGGTATTTTTCCGTTTTAAAACACCTGTTCTCTTTCTTCAGTTTTACAACAATATCAATATCTACATTATTATCTTTTTCAGGGTTGAAGTCAATGTCATATTCAGGTTTCACAAACCTTCCGGCAAATTCGCCCATCGCATCAATAAATTTTCCCTGCCTGTCAACCATGGTGAGCGAGCCAACATTGTAAATCCTGTTCATCCTGAAATCGTCGGCGCCAAAGCTGGGCGCAATATGAACAATACCGGCACCATCTTCAGTGGTTACAAAATCTCCGGGTATCACGCGGAATGGGTCGCCATCTGTGGGTTGTGAATAAGGCAAAAGCTGTTCGTAGCGGATACCTTCCAGGTCATATCCTTTAAATTCTGCAACAATTTCATAAGGTATATTCTTCTGTCCTGCCTGGTATTCTTTGAGTTTCAGCTCTGAATTTCCCACGGGAAAATAAACATCAAAACGATCTTTAGCCAGTATCACTGTTATTGGCAGATATGTGTAAGGATTGAATGTTTTTACAAGCACATATTGAATTACGGATCCTACCGCAAGTGCGGTATTAGAAGGCAAGGTCCATGGAGTTGTTGTCCATGCAAGAAAGAATACATCGCCATGCGCTTTTTTGAAAAGGAATTCCGACCCTTCGTTCCGAACCACTTTAAACTGCGCCACAGCAGTTGTATCCTTAACATCCTTGTAACAACCGGGAAGATTAAGTTCGTGTGAACTCAGTCCTGTGCCGGCTGCAGGAGAATAGGGCTGAATGCTGTATCCCTTGTACAGCAAGCCTTTTTTATACAATTGCTGAAGGAGATACCAAACGCTTTCAATATATTTATTATCAAACGTGATATAAGAATCATCAAGGTCAACCCAGTATCCCATCATTTTTGTGATCTCTTCCCATTTGTCCTTGTATTTCATCACTTCTTTGCGACATGCTTTATTGAAGTCGATCACGGATATGGACTTGCCAATATCTTCCTTAGTGATGCCGAGGGTTTTTTCAACAGCAATCTCTATAGGTAAACCATGCGTATCCCATCCACCTTTACGCTTTACATGAAATCCTTTCAGGGTTTTGTAGCGACAAAAAATATCTTTGATAGCGCGGGCCATAACATGGTGAATGCCTGGTAAACCGTTAGCCGATGGCGGGCCTTCGTAAAACACAAACTGTGGCTTGCCTTCGCGGGTTTCCACACTCTTTTCGAAGATATTGTTCTCTTCCCAGAATTTACGGACATCATTCCCTATCTTAGGCAAATCAAGCTGAGCATATTCCGTGTATTTCTGTTTCATCAAAACGAGATTTTAATTACGTAAGTTTTCTACATTATTATTTTGCTCTATTGGGTATAGGGGAAATATGGTATAAGGAAATAGAGAAATTACTCACAATATTAATTGATTTTTAAAGGTGTTCGTGAGATCCCTGCCCGACTGTGTCATTCAGGCGGGGCTTCGCTAAGTTCCACACGCCATATACCATATACCATATACCATATACCATATACCTTTATACCTTTATACCTTTTTGTTCCGCACATGCGTGATAAAATATACAAACTTATCCCGTTTTTAGTATAACTTGATACTATGTATTTTTTTTTAAGGTTTGCAAACCTACATGAATTTTCAAAAATACACAAATACCTTATGAGAATTCATCATTTATTCGCAGCGCCCCATTGGTAACCTTCTATTTCAAAGCCTGCCAGTTTTAATACTTTTTCAATCACTGTTGCTAAAAGGTCTTCGATGTTTGCAGGATGGCAGTATAAGGAAGGTGAAGCAGGACAAATAATTCCCCCTGCCTCTGTCACAATTTTCATATTTGTAATATGAATCAAATTCAATGGCATTTCCCTGGTAACTAAGATCAGTTTTTTCCTTTCTTTCAACATAACATCCGCCGCTCTTGATATCAAGTCGCCCGACACACCTGCGGCTATCCTGCCCAGTGTACCCATGCTGCAAGGACAAATGATCATAGTA
>JBBAAT010000284.1:0-3822 GCA_041658145.1 Bacteroidales bacterium
CATTTTTAGTGGCACAGTTTAACGCGGAATAGGTGGTCTTCTTTGCGCGGAATTTCCACGCAGTAACCACATCTGAAATACTAAATGAAACAATTTTGGCAGAAGACATCGCGTCTGGTGCGGTAACTACATCTGAAATACTGAATGAAACCATTTTAGCAGAAGATATCGCCACGGGTGCCGTTACTACTAGTGAAATTCTGAATGGTACAATTCTTAATGAAGATATTTCAGATAATACAATAAACTTGTCAACTAAAGTAACAGACACATTATCCGTTGAAAATGGAGGAACAGGAAATGGTTTTTTAATAGATGGAAACATTTTAGTTGGTAGTGGTGCTAATCCAATAAAAGCTAAGATACTGGCTTGCCCGGATTCAAGCATACAAATTACTCAAACGGCAGATTCCATAATTTTAAAATCAACATTTGCCGGAACTGAAGTAAACAGTGACCCTGCTGGTACTTTTGTTATAGGTAATTTACCTAACGGTTTTACATACACCTCAAATGCAATTAATGCGTTTGTTGTTGATTTTGGAGATATAATAATTGGTTCTATTGATGTAAGCTTGCAAGGTTGTATGATGACCGCTTATGTTTCTCAGCCAAATGTTATCAGAATTTCGATATATAATGGGACGGGGAGCACAGTAAATTTAGGTACTGTAAATGTAAGAGTATTTATAATAAAATAAAACCAGTCCATAACAGCGTGTGGCTTCAATTGCCGAGATAGTGCAGGCTTCAGCGTTTCTGCATTTAGCAAACTTATGTATAGCTTAACGGGATGCTACCATGATGTTATAACATCTAAAATAGCCAAGGTAATTAGCGGAATGAATATCCATAATTTCAGTTTCTATAAAACCTGATCAATCTGAAAAGAAAAATATTAAAATATATTCAACTCCATCTTTCGCATTTTAGAGGTTTTTTATGCATCATGTTATTTCTAAAAATTTTACACTTGTTTATAATATTTTACCGTACATTACCTATTCGGTAACTACCCCTGTTGGTTAATTATTAAAGTCGGTTGATAGGGCGTTGACTTTACAATATTTATATTAACTTTGCTTTAAAAATATGGGGTGTTAACAATTATTGAATAAACACCAATTTAGTAATAATTCTGTTAAATCTTCAATATATGAAAATAAAAAAGAATATAGCATTGAGCGATTCGGGCTTCATCTTTAACCCTTCCTCAGGAGAATCTTTCTCCATGAATCCGATTGGTTTAGAGATTATAAAAATGCTCAAAGAAGGTAAAGAAAAAGACGACATCAAGAAAGTGATACTTGATAAATACCAGACTGATGATGCAACTTTTGAACGCGACTTCTATGATTTTGCGAACAACCTGAATCATTACCTTTTAACCGAGATCGATGGATAAGAAAAAAATTACAATAGCAGTTACAGGACTGAATGCTGTTGATAACCCCGGTCCCGGAATACCTGTAATACGGGCGCTCAGGGAATCGGATTATTTTGATGCGCGCATCATAGGCTTTTCTTACGAATCACTTGAACCTGGTATTTACATGCACGACCTGATAGATAAAACTTACCAGATACCTTACCCTTCGGCAGGAACCGAAAGCCTTATTCAACGGCTGGAATATATCAACGACATTGAGCACATCAATGTCCTGATCCCAAATTTCGATGCGGAACTATATTCATTTATGAAGCTCGAAGACACTATGAAGGATATGGGCATTCATATGTTTCTGCCTACCATGGAGCAGTTTGAAGAACGTCACAAAGTAAATCTTTCTGCTTATGGTGAAAAATATGGGATTAGCGTACCTTATGCAAGAACCATTTTTTCAACCAACGAAATCTATGGACTGACAGCAGATTTTACATACCCTGTTGTTGTAAAGGGAAAATATTATGATGCAGGAATTGCATATAATCCCGAACAAGTGGTTACTTATTTTAATAAGATCAGTTCTAAATGGGGACTGCCGATTATTATTCAGCAATTTATTCATGGCTCGGAATATAATGTGGTTGCACTGGGCGATGGCAAAGGCAATACTATCGGCGCTGTACCTATGCGCAAACAATTTATTACAGATAAAGGTAAAGCTTGGGCAGGCATTGCTATTGACGAACACGAATTGCTGCAAATGACGTATGATTTGATAAAAAAAACCAAATGGCGCGGGGGAATGGAATTAGAACTGATGAAGACAAAAAAAAATGAATTTTATCTTATGGAAATAAATCCGCGAATTCCTGCATGGGTATATCTTGCTGTTGGAGCCGGACAAAATTTACCGGAAGCGCTTGTAAAGCTTGCTATTGGCGATAAAGTAAAACCATATACTGAATTTAAAGTCGGGAAAATGTTTATTCGTTATTCGTGGGATATGATCATAGATATTGAAGAATTTGAACATATAACTACTTATGGGGAATTATAAATAACTGATCTTACGCAAACAGAACACGTCATTGCGAGGAGGTACGACGAAGCAATCTACTGACAAACAATGATTAGATTGCTTCATCCCGCACATGCGGGATTCGCAATGACGACTTAATAAATAGGTGCTAATTGATGTAAGTATGGTAAGTAAATTTAATGATGAAATAAAACAATAATTTATGAAAAATAAAGAAAAACTCCGCTACGAACGTCCAATTATTAAGAAGTTGGAAACGGGAATGCCCAATAAATTCGGTATGCGCACCGAATACCAGCCGATGACCCACATTGATGGCGTGGCGGTAAAAGACCTGATAAAACAATATGGTTCTCCACTGTTTGTGTTATCTGAAAAGACCATCCGTAATACTTTGAAAAGTGCAAAACAAGCTTTCAACACACGTTATCCGAAGGTACAGTTTGCATGGTCGTACAAAACAAACTATCTTAATGCCGTGTGCAGCGTATTCCACCAGGAAGGCTCATGGGCAGAAGTAGTTTCAGGGTTTGAATACCAGAAAGCATTAGATAATGGTGTGCTTGGAAATAAAATAATTTTTAACGGCCCGGATAAAAATGATGATGATTTGCATAAAGCCATATCCAAAGATTCTTTTATCCATATAGATCACCTCGAAGAAATGTATTCGGTGATAAGTATTGCAAGAGAACTGAAGAAGAAACCAAAGGTTGCGATCCGCGTTAACATGGATACCGGCATTTATCCGATGTGGGACAGGTTCGGTTTCAATTATGAAAACGGGCAGGCATGGGATGCCATTAATAAAATTATGCTGTCCGAACATCTTGATCTTGTCGGTTTGCATTGCCATATAGGCACATTTATGCTCAGTGCAAATGCTTATGCAGTTGCTGCATTCAAGCTTGCAGACCTTGCAATAAATATTAAAAAGAAATACGATTACAATCTTAAATATTTAGATCTCGGTGGCGGCTTTGCTTCCAAGAACACTCTTAAAGGCTCATTCCTGCCCGGTTCGGATATAAGTCCTACATTCAACGATTTTGCTGAAGCCATCACTTCTTCGCTAATCAATTCTGAACTCGATCCGCAGCATCTTCCTGTACTCATACTTGAAACAGGCCGTGCGCTGGTGGATGAAGCAGGTTACTTGCTGGGGTCTGTTATCGCAAATAAACGTTTGTCCAGCGGTAAACGAGCTACAATACTTGATATCGGCGTTAATATTATGTTTACCTCTTTCTGGTACGAACACAAAGTTACGCCGGCGCAGGAATTTACACATTATACTGAAGACACCATATTATATGGACCTTTGTGTATGAATATTGATGTAATTCGCGAGAATGTAAATTTACCATTACTTAACAAAGGCGACCAAGTAGTTGTA
>JBBAAT010000285.1:0-3782 GCA_041658145.1 Bacteroidales bacterium
GTTATTTTTCAAGCCACATTCGGTATCGGGTATTATCCGATGCTCTGGATTGAAAAACTTGTTTTTATTTCCGAAAATGCAATATCCGCTTATTTCCCCGAAAGCGTCTTTAAAAGTCTTCTCCTTTACGGGATTTTGAAAGGAGTTGGCGGGGTGGTAATATTTCTTCCTAATATAGTAATTCTGTTTTTATTACTTTCATTGATGGAGGAAACAGGTTATATGGCAAGGGTTACATTGGTAATGGACAAAATAATGAAACATATCGGATTAAGCGGGAAATCATTTATTTCTTTGATTATGGGATTTGGTTGTAATGTTCCTGCTATAATGGCGGCTCAAAGCATTGAAAATAAAAATTCCCGGTTAATCACTATTTTAATAAATCCGCTTATGTCGTGCGGAGCAAGATTTACCGTTTATGTTTTGTTTATTTCCGCATTTTTCCCTGATAATTCCGGAACAATCCTGTTTTTTCTTTATTTATTTTCGGTCATCATTGCTATTTTACTTGCACTGATATTGAAAAAATTTGTGTTTAAGATGGCTTATGAAACTTACAATAAAGATTTACCATTATTACAAATACCTTCTATAAGAAGAATTTTCCTGAGTATCTGGCAAAATTCAGTTTTATTTTTAAAGAAAATAACCGGCGCTATTTTAATAGCTTCTGTAATAATATGGTTGTTAATGTATTTACCTGAAAGAAATTTAGAAAGCAAAAATATTGAGAACTCCTATATCGGGATGCTTGGTAAATTTATTGAACCTGTTATTTCTCCTTTGGGTTTCGACTGGCGAATGGGAATAAGTCTTATTTCAGGAATAGCCGCCAAAGAAACCATCACGGGAACATTAAGTGAATTATATCAAACCGCTAAACCCGGTAATAATGATAAAGCCGGTTTAATTCGAAATTTAAAATCACAAGTATATACGTCAGGAGCAAAGAAAGGTCAAAATATCTTTACGCCCTTAGTCGCATTGTCGTTTATCTTTTTTGTTTCAATATATACTCCTTGTATTGCCACAATTACTTCAATCAGAAAAACGACAAAAAGCAGCAAATGGACATTTTTCGTTATTGCATATACAACAATAATCGCCTGGCTTGTGGCTTTTGCTGTTTACAAAATAGGTTTATTGATTTCTTTGTAGTTGTTAAAGAATTTATTGAATAGTTCCTATTGTAAATACATCAACCCCGTTTTCCTTTGCCATTTGCATGGCAGGCTGAATTTGCATGATATTACCACCCCAGTAGTTAAAATCAAAGTCGTGCGGCGTTTTGAACCAACTGTCAATATTCATAATGATTTCGATCTCTTTAATGGTATTTTTCTCCAGAGTAAATGAGGAGTTAGGAAGATTTACATTAAAATAATTCTGAACAAAAGCGTAAATGGAATCCACGCAATCAATGGCATTGCTTTTATAGAGTTGTCCTATTCCAAGATGGAAATTAAAATTTTCGATATTATTTATGGTGTCGCGCCATTTGCCGTTCAGCATCATGTAATGGTATCCTCCGCCCAGAGGATCGGGCCACATCATATTAACTTCGGGATAGTTGACAAACATAAATGATTTATTTTTTTCTGCCGTAATGCCAAATACATAAGTTATAGAATCATAAGTTCCTGCCGGAATATCATCATATACATTCCATGTTAAGGTAGATGGTATATCAATATCCACATAATTAATGTCTTTCCAATCCTCAATAAGTTTTGTTGTGCCATCGGATTTATGAAGTGTAACATCTGAAATGAAATACATCAGTTGATTTACTTCATAAGGATTCCCCGCTGCGTTAACATACATCATGCTGTCTTTTTGCAAAGGCTGTCCATCAACAACATGGGTAAATTTAAATGTAATATGACCGGCCTCAGCCGGAGGAGTTTCTTCGGGTGGTTTTTTTTTGCATGAAATAAATATAAGACCAATGCACAGAAAGGTGAACAGAATGAGGTTGTGATTTTTCATAAATCAAATGTTATATAATTATCCGTACTTTGTACCTAAAAATTAATTAAAATATGAAAATCAATTTGTTTACCCCTAACCCTAAAGGGAGCAAATTGATTTTCTTCACACCCTTTAGGGACGGGGTAAATGAAGAAAATCAATTGAAGCAATTAGGCATATAAACGGATATTCATCAAATATTAACATACAAATTTACAAAAAATATTCCTCCTGGTTCATAAAGCTTTTCTGTTGACCCAATTATTTTTCTGTTCAAATGCTCATAATAAGAACTCTTGAAAATATTGTTTACTCTTGCTGTGATTGATGAATAATAATACTATTCCTTTTTCAAAGCAAAATCTCTGGTAAGATTCACAGCTACCGAAAACTTATTTCCAAGCTGAGTTCCATTATAGTATTTATAAACAGGTATGTCACCCGTTAAAGAGAGATGCCATTTGCAATTGATGGAGTAAAGAACAAGTGGAGAAATAAAAAGAATTTTGCTTCCGGAGTGTGAAAACTCTTTGTCTTTATTGATATCTTTCCCGGTATACTCAAAACGCGCCTGCATCATAGCAACGAATTTCCGTGTAAAACTATATTCATATATCAATGAAGTACTAAGCCTCTGTCCGTATTGATATTCATCCTGATTAGGTTCATTATATTCATAACGGCTTACCAGGTAAAAAGACGATTTAAAAGGTGCTGTAACTTTTTTCACAAATAATTGAGCTGTATACCCCATCGCGTTTGTTGATGGTTGAATATCTATGGGTAGTTTAACATGGTTGACATACATCGGTTCTTTGGCAAAAGGATATTTAATCCCGGCACCCAGCGAAATATCCATTCGTGCCGAATCGGAATGAAAAATCCCATATTTTAACATCACTACTCCATTCGAAAGCCCATTGCCTTCAAGTGATGCACCGTTAATATATTTCTGCGATTTTTTGTAAAAATATCCGAATTCCGCATCTATTGCCGTGCGTTTTATAATACCATAAGATAACATCACTCCCTGAAAAAGGAATTCTGATTTATCAACAAGAATTGGGTTAGGTAATTTCTCAGTACCCTCATAATAATCTCTGGAAAAAGTATAGCGGGAAAAAGTATTCACCCTGAGATTGTTTTTTGCAACCAACCCTGCATAAGTCCCCACGCCGATAGGTGAACCGGCAGAGCAACACTGAGAAAAAGCATGCTCTCCCGAAAAAAGGAAAACAAAAAACAGAAACGGAATGTATTTAATAAACATGAATAACTACAGATTTTGTGGCAGAATTATTATATTTATCTTTCACTTCACAGTTAATCACATGATCCGCCGCATGACAAGCGACCCATTGAACAGAAGCTCCGGAGCCTAAAAAAGAACCATAATCCGAAGACCATGTGTAAGTCAATTCATCACCTGTTGCAGTAGCTGAAATAGTAACAAATACTCCGACTAATATTGATGTATCCTGTGCTATTAAACTGGTATAAACAAGAGGTTGGGAATTTGCTTCATCAGATGGTTGTGTTTTATCTTTTTTGCAGGCAGAAAAAGCCACAACAAGGAAAAAAAAGGTAAGAAATAAAATATTATTTTTCATTTTGGTATTATTTGATTCACATACAAAAATAATAAATTATATATGCAATTTTTGTTTTAAATATCTGAGAGGAGAGAATTTTCTGTAAATCAACAGTATTATCAGAATTGCTATTGGAGTTCCTGAAACTAAACATCCAAAACAACTACTACACGACCCTTTACAATTATTAAATAATAAAGCAGGCAGCGCTAAAGA
>JBBAAT010000286.1:0-3749 GCA_041658145.1 Bacteroidales bacterium
CGCATTTTAAAATGGATTCTCTGATGCTTTATAATGATTGAATATTAAAACAGTTTACCTGCCGAAAGGCATGGCGAGGCAGGGGCATAACAGAAAAGCATAAATATAACAAATTAAAAATTTATCAGGACTTGTTTAGATTCGTATTTTTTAATCTTGCATTTATTTCATTAATATTTGTACTAAGCTCATTTTTGATTGTAGCAATTTTGTTTTCAACAGTTTTATCTAATCCCGTTATTTTTTCACTGAATTCATTAGTAGATTTGGAAATTTGTTCTTGAAATATTCCTTTAACTGATATTATCTGGCTTTCAGTAGTTTTATTGACTTCATTGATCATTTTATTTATGCTTTCATTATTATCAGCTAATTGTTTTGTTAACATTTCTTTGTTTTTAGTATTTTGTTTTTCAATTGCCAGATTAATTTCTTTTGTCTGTTTTTCAAATATTACTTTTATCTCACAAATTTCCTTATTCAGATATTCATTCATTTGCGATATTTTTTTGTTTAAATTTTCCTCATTTTGTTTAATGTCTTTGTTAATGGCAAATAATTTCTTTTTCAGATATAACAAATATATCAGAACAATAATTATAGAACCAATTGCAGCAATAATTGCATAAAGCTTTCTATCGATGAAAGCCTGACTAATGTTTGTTGTTTGTTCTTTTAGATTGTGAATAGACTGAATGAAAGAATTTTGATTATCAGTACTTTTTTTGATTTCACTATTTGTTGATTGAAGTATTGAAATAATACTGTCGGTTTTTTGGATTTGTTTTAATAGAATATGTTTTTGCTCATTCAATTGGATTTTTAGTAAAGCATTAGATTTTCGTAAAAACAAAACATTATCTGTGGTACTCTGATTATCTTTTTGTGAATTATTTGCCGAATTTACATTTTGAGCTAATAAATTACAAAATAATAACGATAATACTGTTAAAAATAATAATTTTTTCATAGTTCCTCCTTTTTAATATTTATTATAGATTTATTTTTTTTTACTCAATAATTGTAAACATTAAGATTTATTAGCCAAATATTATCATCTTCATTAAAATGCTAAAATAAACATTTTTTTCGGACAAGTAAAATTAAAATAAAATAAGGAATATATATGATTAAATGAATCTAAACACATACCTGCCCGTCCGTAACAAAGTGGAGGCGGGTCAAGTTGCATTTTGGGTTACATTATACACACCCGTACTTCCTGTTATCAGGAATAGCATTTCCACGAAATGGTTTTTTATCTCTCCGAAATTCTTTTTCGTTATCCGGTTTTCTCTTATGTTTTAATTTCGCTGTCTGTTCAGGTCTTGGCTCCTTTCGGAACTTTTTATCATCATCAGAATTTCTATTCTTCTTATAATTTCTATCGTTATTCCTATGCTTTTCTTTCCTGTAAGTATTTTTTTCTTTTCTCTCCTGCGACGGCTCTGATGGCCTGTCGGATGCCCTTTCAACAACAATTTTCCGATCGTTTATTTTTGCTTTACTCATGGCTTTAATAACCTCTTCAGCAAAACTTTCTTCCACTTCAAAAAATGAAAAACTATTCTTCAGGTCAATTCTGCCAATAGGAACTTTTAAACCCTGCGTGTTAGTATTTATCAGGCTTATTAATTCGGCAGGATATACGCCATCCATCTTACCCAGATTTATAAATAAACGCGCAAAGCCTTTGCCTTTCATACTTTCAAAGTCGTTGCGTTTGTTCTTCGATCTCCTGTCGTTGTTATGATCTTCAGAAACATTGATATCAACAGAATTTTTATAATATTCAAGGAACCTGTTAAATTCAAGAGATACAAATCGTGTAATGATATCTTCTTTGTCGAGCCATTCAAGTTTTTTAAAAATGGATGGGAGATACGAATTAATCTGGGAATAATCAATCTCTACTTTTTCCATTTTAGCAATAAAATGAAACAGCTGTTTCTCGCATATCTCATGTCCCGAAGGAATATTACAATGCGTAAATGTTTTACCAATTTTTTTCTCGATAATTTTAAGCTGATATTTCTCTTTATGATTAACAATGGCGATAGAAATACCCGCTTTTCCTGTACGACCTGTACGTCCGCTTCTGTGAGTATACACATCATAATCATCAGGTAATGCGTAATTGATAATATGGGAAATATCGTCAACATCTAATCCGCGCGCTGCAACATCTGTAGCTACAAGCAAACGGATATTGCGAATACGGAATTTCTGCATCACCGAATCACGTTGCGATTGAGAAAGGTCGCCGTGTAAAGCATCAGCATTGTAACCATCGGCAATCAATTTATTGGCTATCTCCTGTGTTTCTTTTCGCGTTCTGCAAAACACTATGCTGTACACTTCAGGATTATAATCGGCAATACGTTTAAGGGCAAGGTACTTATCTTTTGCATGAACGGTGTAACAAAGATGTTTAACATTTTCTGCACCTGCATTTCTCACTCCTATTGTTATTTCGATTGGATTATTCATGTACTTTCTCGAAATCCCGACAATTTCATCAGGCATAGTAGCCGAGAAAAGCAAGGTGTTCCTGCCTTCCGGAACTTCAGAAAGAATAGAGTTGATATCTTCCAGAAAACCCATATTCAGCATTTCATCAGCTTCATCAAGAATAACACGGGTTACATTTTTCAATTTCATAGCTTTGCGTTTCATAAGATCAAGCATCCGACCTGGAGTAGCAACAACAATCTGTACTCCATTCCTTAATGCTTTTATCTGTGTATCGATACTGGAACCGCCATACACCGGAAGCGCTTTTATTCCGTCGCAATATTTTGCATAATCGTTGAGGTCGCCGGTAATCTGGATGCAAAGCTCACGTGTAGGGCAAAGCACCAATGCTCCTGGCAAAGGATTATTTCTGTCGGCTTCCTGGATCAAAGGGATCCCGAAAGCTGCAGTTTTACCTGTACCTGTTTGCGCCAGCCCTATTACATCATTTTTTGCGCCCAGCAAAAGAGGTATTACTTCTTCCTGCACAGGCAAAGGGTTTTCAAAGCCCATTTCCTTAATGGCTTTCCTTATCTCAAAAGAGATATTTAATTCTTCAAAAGTCTTCATTTATTTTTTTGATTATGTGCTTTCGTATGCTATTGGCTATAAACCTCTGCGATGGCATAAGCACAAAGAAAGGAATGAATTGTAAAAACGTTTAGCTTGGAACACTGTTACTTATCAGAGCGCGAAGATAGTGATTATTTATCAATGATAGATGTTTATCAGACATATTAATAATTAATTAAACCCTTATCTGATAAGGTCTGCAAAGCTTGTTTGTTCAAGCTTGTCGGAAACATAGTCACGGATATCAATAAAAACATCCATTATTTTTTTATGTTGTTCCACCGGTGTATTTTTATAAAAATATTTACTGACCGATTCCACAGGAGCAAGAGCGCCATCCATTAGCCTGATGATCTCTGCAAGTGATATTTGCTCAGGAGTTTTTGTAAGTGTGTAGCCACCTTCCGAACCTTTTTTGCTCCTCACATAACCGGATGTTTTAAGTGTAATCAATATCTGTTCAAGAAACTTTTTTGGTATCGACCAACGCTGAGCTATATCATTGATCTTAACATAGTCTTTGTCGGCATTCATAGAAAGATCAATCATAGCAAGGCATGCATATTCGCTTTTTCTGGAAAGTTTCATAGATAGTATTTTGTTCTGCGATTACAAATCTACATGAATTTTTTAAAAAATATTTTCTGCTGTTAGCAAAGCTC
>JBBAAT010000287.1:0-3705 GCA_041658145.1 Bacteroidales bacterium
GAACAGAAGTAATCGCATCCATCCTGAATTTTAAAAAACGAGCGGGTTCTGTCGCCTGTAGAATATGACGGAATAAAATTTTTATCGGAGAACTTTATTTTTTCTTCAGTATTAGTAAATGATTCCGGATCGTTGTTGCTAAAATATTGTGGAAGTAAAAACTTGTCTGAAACGCCAAGTGCTATTTCAGCTCCATCAATAGCATGCAATTTACCGGATTTGAGTTCAGAGTAACAACCCACCGCGGCAATAATAGCATTGGGATATCTTTTCTTAAATTTGTGAATGGCTGCTCTCGATTTTTTTTCCGCTTTTCCGGTAACCGCACATGTATTTATAACATAAATATCTGCCGTTTCTTTATAATTAACTATTTCAAAACTTTCAGAGGGAAATTGCCTCGAAATTTGGGAAGTTTCAGAAAAATTTAACTTACACCCTAACGTATAAAATGCTATTTTCTTTTTTTCTGTCATTGTGTGCAAAGATAGATAATAAAAAAAAATCGCACCATGCCTTTTTCAAAGGCTTGCAAATTAAATATACTCTAAATGGCTTAATTGTTTAATTGTTTAATTGTTATTTTATTTATTGCCTATACAGTTAACCCCGTTGGATAGTTCTGTTAAACGATAGAGATAGAGTGAAAATAAAAATAAATATCCTACGGGGTTAATGATTTATTTACAACAATTTAGCAATTAAACAATTTAACAATTTATTTCAATAAAAGGTAAAATTTTAACCGTTTGCAGTATATTTATTTATAGATTTGCGTCCTTTAACACTAAATTTGATTTATGAAAAAGTTAGCAGTTATAGCATTCGGAGGGAACGCACTACTGCTGAGTAGTCAGAAAGGTACCATTGACGAGCAGGAGCAAAATGTTTACAATACCTGCCTTAGCGTGTTAGAATTGATAAAAAATGATTACAATATCATTATTACTCACGGCAATGGCCCACAAGTAGGCAACATATTGCTTCAGAACATAGCAGGCGCCATGATGTATGGCATCCCTGAAATGCCGCTTGATATATGTGGCGCATACAGCCAGGGACTCATCGGATACATGATAGAACAGCAAATGCGCAACATACTTGAAGAAAGAGGAATGGATCGGGATGTTATTACCATTGTCACAGAAGTAATCGTTGACAAAGACGATCCTGCATTTGTAAAGCCCGCAAAACCTATCGGCCCCTATTATTCTAAAGAAGAAGCAGACAAAATGACTGTTGAAACCGGTTCTGTATTTGCTGAAGATCCTAAAGGCAGAGGATGGAGAAAAGTAGTGGCATCACCAAAACCCCTTGTAATATGTAACAGGAAATCTATCGGGAAACTTGCAAGAGATGGGCAAATCGTTATTGCCGTTGGTGGCGGTGGCATTCCTGTTTTTTACAAACGCCCTAACTTCCTTGAAGGTATTGATGCGGTGATCGACAAAGACCTTGCTTCATCTCTGCTGGCCACCCAGATCAATGCTGACGAATTTTATATTCTTACTGATATTTCTAAAGTATGTGTCCATTTCAACACTCCAAATGAGAAAAAAATTGATTGCATGACAGTGGCAGAGGCAAAGAAATATCTCAAAGAAAAACAATTTGCCGAAGGCAGCATGGCTCCAAAAGTCAGAGCAGCCATACAGTTTGTGGAAAACGGAGGGAAATGCACTATTATCACTGAAGCAAAACAATTAGGCAACCCTGATGGCGGGACAAAGATTGTTCAATAACAATTAGAGTTTTTATTTTTCAATAAAATATGTTTTGTTGTTTTAATTTTAACTTATATCTTTGCATTAATATTTGATATTTGAAATTTAACTTATTATTGTCTAATTTAAATCTTAAAAAATTATGTTTTGTCCAAAATGCGGCACTTCTTTAGAAGATGGTGCAAAATTTTGCCACTCATGTGGTTTTAACAATGCTGAAACTCCTGTAAATCCTCAACCACAACAGCAGCAACAACAGAATCCTTTTCAGGATTTCAATCAGGCTAATATTCATGCAACTGCTTCGAATATATTCACGAGAGCAATTAATATTATGTTTTCTCCAGCAAAAGAGTGGAAAGTTGTTGAAAGCGAAACTCCTAATACAAATAATATTATCTTTTTATATGTTTTGCCCTTAGCGCTTATCCCTGCAATCTTCACTATACTTGGCCATGTTTTGTTTCCAATTCGATTTTGGGGAATTCCTATCCAAGGCTGGCAGTCTGGATTATCAGTTGGACTAACTTCTTTTATATCATCAATTGTTGCAGTATTTCTAACAGCTTTCATTGTTGATGCATTAGCACCTTCATTTAAAACTCAAAAGAATTTTGGCAAGGCATTACAATTGGTTGCATATTCTTTCACGCCAATGTGGGTAGCCGGGATATTGAATATAATACCTTCTATTAGCATTTTAGCAAGTATTGCAGGCATATATGGTTTAGTATTACTATATTTTGGATTTGAACATACAATGAAACCTCCAAAAGAAAGCACCGTTGGGTACTACTTTGCAACACTTGGTATTCTTATTGCAATTTACATAGTTCTTGCATTAGTAATCGGACTGATATTCGCTGCTATTTTAGTTCCAAGAATAAATGTTGGGTATCCTTATTAAAATTTTGTTTAGGGGACTTCTATAAATTAAAACTTTGATATTCAAATATTAAGACCACTCTAAAAAGTATTACTACCATAAAAAAACAAATAATTCTAAAAAACAACAAATACTTCAGTTTTTGTTAATAACTTTTGCAAAATATTGATAACTATTTGATTATCACATTAATAGATTCAATTATTTAGTATATTTTTGCAAAAAATAACAGATAATCATGAAAGTACAAAAATACAAAAAATCAGGCAATATAAGGATTATTTGACGAACAAGAAACCGAGCAAAAACTGTCAAACATAGGTAATCCATTAGAGATGATAAGTAATATTATTGAATTTGAGATGTTTAGAAATCTTTTAGAATCTAAACTTTTAAATCAAAATAAGAAAAAGAACGCAGGAGCAAAGCCTTACGATGTAGTGATGATGTTTAAATAATGATTTTACAACGTTATTACGGACTTGGCGACACTCAAATTGAATATCAAATACTTGATAGGATTAGCTTTAAAAAGTTTTTAGGATTAGAAAGTGGAGATAAAGTGCCTGATGAAAAAACAGTTTGGGCTTTTCGTGAAAACCTGACAAACAGCGGTTTGGTTGAAGAACTTTTTGCACAATTTGTACAATATTTGGAGTTAAACGAATTGATAATAAATGAGGGAAAAATGGTAGATGCCAGTTTTACAGTTGCCCCACGCCAACGAAATACACGAGAAGAAAACAAAATAATAAAAGAAGGACGTGGCGATGAACTATGGAATGCTCAACCCAACAAAAAGAGACACAAAGATATTGATGGACGTTGGACGAAAAAAAACGGAGAAACTTTTTATGGATATAAAAATCATGCAAAAGTGGATACAAAGAGTAAATTCATTAATAACTATAAAGTTACCGATGCTTCGGTACACGATTCACAACCATTAGACGATTTATTAACCGAAAAAGATGAAAATCAAGATTTTCATGCAGATAGTGCTTATACAGGTGTAGAGCAAGAAAAAGTGATTAGCAAATATAAAATGAAAAACCATGTAAATGAAAAAGGATACAGAAACAAACCATTAACCAA
>JBBAAT010000288.1:0-3705 GCA_041658145.1 Bacteroidales bacterium
AAATTAGATGTGAAATATCTTTACCTTGTTCCTTTATGCATCATCCCTGTTATTATTCGTGTATTTTTCGATACACGCCTGGCGCTTTTTGTGCATCTTGTAACGATCATTATCATTGGATTTCTTGTGCCAAACAGTTTTGAATTTGTTTTCCTGCAGCTTATAGCAGGGATCATCGCCATTGTCAGTATTGTAAATTTAAGAAAGCGATCTCAATTTTTTTATACCACCATCCTGATTTTTACCACCTATTCCGCCACATACACAGGCATAACACTGATGCAGGAAGGGAGCCTTGCCAATATCAACAGCAGCAATTTTATATGGTTCGCCGGAAGTTCATTCTTCATACTTTTCTCTTATCCTCTGATCTTTGTGTTTGAAAAAATATTCGGGTTTGCGACAGACGTTTCGCTGATGGAATTATCCGATATCAACAGCCGCCTTTTGCGCCAGCTTTCTTCGAAAGCGCCTGCTACGTTACAGCATTCATTACAGGTTGCCAACCTTTCCGAAGAAGCTATTTACGTGATAGGGGGTAACACGCTGCTTGTAAGGGCCGGCGCTCTTTACCACGATATTGGTAAAATGGATATGCCTTTATATTTCACCGAAAATCAGGGAACAGGTATCAATCCGCATGATGAACTGACATCGGAAGAAAGTGCTGCCATCATTATCAGTCATGTGATCAAAGGAATTGAGCTTGCAAAAAAATATAACCTTCCTGAACGCATCATTGATTTTATTCGTACCCATCATGGTACAAGAAAGACATTGTATTTTTATAATCAATTCATCAGGAACAATCCCGGTGAACCTGTGAACGAAAGCAAATTCACCTATCATGGACCCATTCCATTTTCAAAAGAAACTGCCGTACTGATGATGGCCGATGCGGTGGAAGCCGTTTCGCGTACACTTAAAAAAACAGATGAGGAAGCCATCAATACAATGGTGGAAAACGTAATAAATATGCAGATTGAACAGAAACAGTTTATGAATTCTGATATTACCTTCTCTGATGTTGCACTTGTTAAAAAGATTTTCAAGAAGAAATTATTAAATATGTTTCATGTGAGAATTGAATATCCCGCTTAAATATACTTTGAACGGGGTAAATTTGTACATTTTTTAAAAGCCCCAAGTTACAAGCCGCAAGGCATAAGGCGCAAGCCCCCTTTGAATTTAGAGCTTGAAATTTGGAATTTGGGACTTAAAAAAATGTATGGTTTTAACCCGTTTTATGTATAATTTCTGTTCATAATTTTATCTGAACAGCTACTTCAGCTTTACATTTACACTGGCTGTCTTTACTGACCAGCATGTAGAATCGCAGGTCTTGCTTTTGCTTTTCGAGATTTTATCGCCATCAACAGCGACAATAACGGTATTTCCTTTTTTATACTTCGCAGTTACTGTATAATAATTATCAATAGGAAGAAGGGTGTCATATTTATCGGTAGTAACAGTGTCTTTGAGAATTACATCATTGTCTTCTAATTTTCCCTTGTATATTGTAATTGGAACAGCCGGATTCCCGGAATTAATGCTCAGGTTTATGTACAACTTTCCATCGAATGGCTCCCTTGTATTGCAATCAGAATAATTATATGTGCTACAGTCAACGGAATTATCAGAATTGTCGTTGCATGATAAAATGAAGAACAGTGTTGCTATAAAAAAACAGAAGCTGGATAAATGTTTTAAAAGACCGAAATTTTTCATAATTTGTGTCTATCTAATCTGTTTTATACTTTGTGCGGGACAAATTATCACTTTTCAAATTTAGTAATCAGTGAAAAAAGTAATCGGTATTCAGTAAAAAGTGACCGATTACCGGCTACCGATTACTGATTACCTGTTTGAAAAATAAAATTTATCCAATTTTTAGTATAATTGCCAATAGCAAGCATAAGCAAGTGTTAATATAAATCTATAACCAATTAATTTCTTTGTGAGCCTGGATATATTTTTTCATTTTAATTGTAAAGAACAAGCCGATATTTATTCTGTGGGGTAAAAGGTCTTTGACTTTAAGGTCAAGGTATTCGTAACTTATTTTAGCTCCAACACTTTTGTTAAAAATCATATAACCTATACCGGGAGAAAAAAGGAAGCTGTCGTTTGGTTTTGTTATAGATGCCCTGTATTTACCATAGGTGTAAATACCTTTTGCTTCAACAAATATTCCCTGTTGAAAATTCAGATAAGTATATATTTTAAAAAGCTTTTCGAAATTGAAAGAAAGTAAACTTCTTGTTTCCCAGAATTGGTAATATGTATCAGCGTCAATAGGAACAAGAGTTCTGTTCGCCCATAACCTGGTACAGTACCCAAGATCAAAGCCAATATTATACCTGATGTCATGTATCCCTGCATTAATACTGTACATGAAATCATGGTTGTTCATGTCGAAGCCAACAGGCGATATCCTTATATTATTGAAAACCGGCATAAGTTCTTTTTTAGCGCTATTTTTTTTCAATGTTTTCAGGATATTTATTTTATTATTCAACAATGCAAGGCGAAAAGGAGAGGCGCTGTCATTTGTTTTTAATGATACATCTGCGCCATGGTTTAAAAGATATTCAGCGATTTCGGAATTTCCGGTTTCACTTGCAATAGCAAGCGCAGTGTAACCGTCATTGTTTTTTTGATTGACAGCAGCGCCTTTTTCAAGAAGAAGTTTAACAATATCAATATGATTATTGTAAACAGCGCAATGCAGCGCTGTCCAACCGCTGCTGTCTTTTGCACAGATATCCGCTCCTTTATTTAGTAATAATTCAACGATTTCTTTATTGCCGAAAAGTGAAGCAATAAAAAGCGGGCTTGAACTATCTTTTGCCGACAGATTAACATTTGCGCCATAGAATACGAGCATATCTGCAGGAATAAAATATCCATACGCTGCTGCGTAAATAAGAGCAGTGGCGCTGTCATTAGTTTTTACATCAGGTAAAGCTCCATGATGTATAAGTGTATCCATTATATCGGCATGATTAAAGCGGGTGGCGGCAATCAGGGCGGTTACACCGTCATCAGGACGGGCATTTACCTCAGCGCCATTATATACAAGTATTTTAACAATATCAAGATGTCCGTTCTGTGCGGCATACATAAGCGGCATAATACCTTCATAAGTTTTTGCATTAACATCAGCGCCTTTCAGGAGCTGTTTCAAAACATCATCAACGTTCCCTTTATCGGCTGCTTCAAATAAAAGATCGTTTAGTATTTTTTTTTGTAATGAATCGTTGGACGCAGAAATACCTGGTTCATTGAAGGCGTTGTTAACTGTGTCTTTCTGTGGAACACTCTCGTTTTGAGCAAATGCAGCGCAATAAAAAAAACATGCTGAAAAAAAAGAAAAATATCCGAGGAAAAACGCTTGCATTCGGGTTATTAATTTTGCATAAAAGTAAAAAAAATAAAATTTGATAAACTACTATACATTTTTTATATCCACTCGGGCGAACTGTTTGGATATTTGATCTTCGACCTTGCCTGAAATTTATTGACCTTTATATATAATATATTTTTACTTTCGTATCCGGTAATATTTTTAATTTGAACAATCAGCAAATATTATTAAAATATTGGGGGCATAGCGCCTTCAGGCCATTGCAGGAAGATATTATTAATTCTGTTATGCAGGGTAATGATACGCTTGTCCTTATGCCTACCGGTGGCGGAAAATCT
>JBBAAT010000289.1:0-3695 GCA_041658145.1 Bacteroidales bacterium
CATTGAAAAATATTCAAAAAATGGCTATAATGAAATTAATTATGGAACTTACGGCACAAAGGATTCGGCATAGTTTTGTCCGGTTGCAACTCCGAAGCACCTGGTCTTTTCGCGATGCCGAGCGCAAGGAGATGAATGCTCATACGCACGGCTATCATCGATATCCGGCAAAGTTCATCCCACATCTCGTCCAACAACTAATCAAGACTTACGCTCCGAGCGGAAAAGAAGTCATTTGTGATCCGTTTGGTGGGTGTGGGACAACCTTAGTTGAAGCAAAAATCTCCGGCAGAAGGAGCGTTGGTTTTGATATAAACCCCATCGCTAAACTTATTACTCAAGTAAAAGTTACTCCGATTAGCCCAAAAATTCTTGAAAAGTACCGAGTAGAATTTTTGGGCAATTATGAAAAGGCAAAAGGAAAAACTTTTCGCCACCACTCGAGGATAAATTATTGGTTTGATACACGAACAGTCAAAACACTAGACAGAATATATTTCAGCATTAAGAAAATAAAAAACCCGAAAGTTAAAAGGTTTTTCCTTTGTGCCTTTTCTCATAATCTAAAGAATTGTTCTCGTTGGCTAATGAAAAGCATTAAACCACAGATTGATCCGGATAAAATTGTACCGAAACCAAAAGAATCATTTTTGCGCCATCTCGATTCTATGATTCGCAAAAATGAGGATTTTTATTCGGAGTTAAAAAGCTCGAAACGACTTGATATTCCAGCAGACATGTATCGTCGGGATTCAACCCAACCCCTCCCCCTCAAAAATAATTCTATTGATTTAATTATTACATCACCGCCTTATGTAACTTCTTACGAATATGCTGACTTACACCAACTTTCTCTTTTGTGGTTTGGCGACGACCCCAGTCATTTTAAGAAATGGCACAGATTTAGTAACGAGTTCAACGACTTTAGAAAGCAATTTATCGGTACCACTTACAAAAATACACGAAAAGGTTTTTTCGACAGTACCATCGCGGAAAATATAACAACAGCTCTTGAGAACATTGACAGGCCATTAGCTATTGATGTCGCCAATTATTTTTCTGATATGCGAAAAGTATTCGCGGAGATGCATCGTGTACTTAAATTTGGTGGCAAGGCGTGTGTAATCGTAGGAAACACCACCTTGCGTGGCGTTGAGATACTTAATGCCGAAGTTGCTGCTGAACAGATGTCGCGTTTTGGTTTTAAGAAAGTTGATTTTATAAAGCGAGAAGTTCTAAATAAATTGATAACTCCTTGGAGAGATACGAATACTGGAAAATTTACTAATCTTGACAATCCGGCAAAAAAGAGAGTGTATGGTTGTGAATACGTGATTGTAATGGAGAAATGAAACCATCATGTTTAATATAAACGAAATAAAAAATAAGTCAGGAAAACACGCTCGGTATCGCCGTCAATTGGAACGGATAACGGCGAAAAACGGCTATATCCAAAATATAGAAAAGGCCGTTGAGGGAGCGATTAAAAATATTCAAGAAAAATGTCGCTCCTTTGTTATTTACGGAGAACCACAAAGCGGTAAAACAGAGATGATGATTGCTCTCACATCTCGTCTTTTGGATGAAGGACATAAAATAGTCGTTGTTTTACTTAATGATAGCGTACAACTCTTAAACCAAAACCTCGAGCGATTTAGGCGATCCGGTATTGACCCCGCACCAAAGAATTTTAGCGAAATACTTGACCCCGTTGTTACGATTGATGACGGAGAATGGGTTATTTTCTCGAAAAAGAACTCCAAGGACCTCCAAAAACTTATTCAGAAAATCGGACATTTCGATGAAAAAATTATTATTGATGACGAGGCCGACTATGCAACCCCGAACTCTAAAGTTAATAAAGGCGAAAAGACGAGAATAAATGAGCTGATTGAAGAATTGATTAGCAAAAATGGTATTTACATTGGAGTTACCGCTACCCCCGCCCGTCTCGACCTAAACAATACTTTTAGAAACGAAAATGAAAAATGGGTAGATTTTCCACCCCACCCTCTCTATAAGGGACAGGACACCTTTTTCCCGACATCTCTCGACAAAGGAGAGATAGAATTCTATCTGGAACTTCTTCCGGATACGGAGGACGCCCCAAGATATTTAAGAGAGGCACTTTTTAGCTTCTTGGTAAATGTTGCTCATCTGAATCTAAAAATAAATACAACAGGCGAAAAGAATTACTCTATTTTAGTTCATACTAGCGGCAAACGAGCCGATCACAGTAGTGATTACACCGAAGTGGTTAAAACTTTTAATATTTTGAATAAAGAAGATGATGAAAAGTTTGAAAAATACTACAAGCGTATTTGGGAAATTGCCAAAGAAAAATATTCTGGGGAAGAAGATGAGATAGCAAAATATATCTACGAAAACCGGAATCGAAATACTATTGTTGTGATGAATAGTGATACCGATAAAAATGTTGTTGACTATACAAGCGCAACAAATCCATCAACTCTTTTTACTGTGGCTATCGGAGGAAATATTGTATCGCGAGGAGTGACTTTTGATAACTTGCTTTCCATGTTTTTTACACGCGATGTTAAACATAAGATTCAACAGGACACTTATATACAGCGCG
Source organism: Bacteroidales bacterium (assembly GCA_041658145.1). Lineage (GTDB taxonomy): Bacteria > Bacteroidota > Bacteroidia > Bacteroidales > CG2-30-32-10 > JBBAAT01. The sequence goes on from JBBAAT010000289.1 coordinate 2,597, forward strand.
CGCGAATGTTTGGGTCGAGAGGGCATTATCTGACATTTTTTGAATTTCATATCCCCGAGAAACTTTATACTGATTGGCATAAATGTTTTGTATTTCATCGCTTATCCCTTGATTCTATAAGGTCTGGAAATGGTTCTCCTGTTTGGCTTGAAGATGTAAGGGTTGCTGCGGTTGCTCCCGGAAGTATTGATAAAACAACTGTTTCATTCGATAGCGGAGAAATGAGCTTTGAAATTTTTGATTATGATAGCCATGTAGAAAAAATCATTGGCGGAAAAGAAAATAATCCCGAAAAGCTAAAAACATTGGTTCAAGTTTTAGGCAAAAGGAAATTGCCGGATTTTCTTTTGGAATACATCAAACATTTCAGTCCCAATGGTGACGAATCAGTCGCAATACATCCTTCAGGTTCAATGGCGGGCTACAGAGACGCAGATCAGGATAAAATAGAGCGTGCCCGCGGTTTTATCGGAAATCGTGAGCTAGAGAAAGAAAAATACCCGAACGCTATTCATCACTTCAAGATTCTTTATAACGCGCAAAATAAGGCCCGTATATTTTATAAGTATGATGGGAGCATTAAGTTTCTGAAAAATCTTCGGAAAAAATCACAATGATTAAAGAATTTGAGCTTTATCACGGTCTTGTTTTTGCGCGAATCCTACACGCTACGCAAAAACCAATTACCATAAAACCATTTCCAAGCCAGGATAATGCTTCTTACGTTTTGAATGACAAATTGGGTATTTATATCAAATATTCTACAAAACGACTTTCGCCCTGGCGGTTTTCTTTCCAAAAACGACACCAAGATGAAATTTTGGAAATGAAAAACAAAGTTGGTGATGCCTTTTTACTTCTCGTTTGTAACGATAACGGAATTGTGGCCATTAGTTTTGATGAACTCAAACAGATTTTGAATGAAAAGCATGACCAGGTAGAATGGATTAGTGCCGCGCGAGGAAAACGAGAAATGTTCGCGGTTAAAGGTTCTGACGGCGAATTAGAGTTTAAGATAGGTAGAAAGGATTTTCCGGGCAAGTTATTTAAGGAAATCGAACCAACTACCAAAGGAAAAATATTTAGTTGGTTCGATAAA
>JBBAAT010000290.1:0-3679 GCA_041658145.1 Bacteroidales bacterium
TGAGATTCCTACAATTGTTTTTCCAATATATATCACCGTTTATACTGAAAGAAATTTCTGTAAAATAATTGCCTGCCACAACCTGTTATAAAGATAGTTGCGATCATTGAAAAAAAAATCATTTTTAAGTTTTTCAATACATCTGTAATTAAAAATTCCGGTCGTTTTTACTTTTTCTTCCGAAAGAAAATCATGAATGAGATATTTCAGGTCATTTTTCAACCACTTTTGCAATGGAATGGCAAAGCCCCATTTAGGTCTGTCAAAATATGCTGATGGAATATAATTATATAATACTTTTTTCAGAAGATATTTTGATATTCCATTTCTATATTTTACATCGGGCGATAAGTTGTAAGCAAATTCAACAATTCTGTAATCTAATAACGGAACTCTTGTTTCAAGCGAATAATGCATGCTTGCCCTGTCAACTTTCACAAGCAAATCGTCTTTAAGATAATAATTCAAATCAAAGAGTGATTGCAGTTCTGCAGGGTTCAATTTACGCGGAAGATTTGTGTAACTTTCTTTCAGTAAAATTTCCCTGTAGAAATCGGGAATTAATAAAGAACGTACTTCCTTCCTGCTGAAAAGATATTGTTCCTGTGAAAAAATATGGCTCTTCAATGATACTTCATTTTCATAATCGAAAAATGTGGAAACTCTGCGGTACTTGTTGCTCATATTGGATAACAGCAAGTGAGCCGGTTTACGCAGCGCTTTAACGAATGGGTTTTTTAATCTTTGCGCCCAGTTGTAGGCGCCATAGCCCATGAACAGCTCGTCGCCGCCATCGCCCGATAATGTCATGGTTACATTTTGCCTGGCCATTTTGGAGACAAGCAATGTGGGAATAGCAGATGAATCGGCATAAGGCTCGTCATAAATATCAAGGATGACCGGAATTAATTCTATAGCGTCTTTTTCCGTGACAGTATATTCATGATGGTTCGTGCCAAGATAAGCTGCAATTGCCCTGGCATAAGGACTTTCATCGAATGCTGATTCGGCAAAACGGATATTGAATGTTTTAACGGGTTCTGCACTCAGCGACTGCGCGATTGCAGTTACAAGACTTGAATCAATTCCGCCACTGAGAAATGTCCCGAAAGGCACATCGCTGATCATGCGATATTTTACAGAACTAACAAGCAATTCCTTCAATTGACAAAATGCTTCCTGTTCGTTATTCAGTGAGTGCGGTTTTATTTTATCCTCAATCGTCCAGAAACTTTTTATTTCCAAACCGTCCTTGTTGATCTTTGCAAAACTACCTGATGGAAATTTGTAAATGTTCTGATAGATCGAATGTGGTTCCGGAACATAACCCAGGTGAAGATATTCGTTAATGGCAACCGGATTTGCAGAAATGTTCTTTCTGATGAATCCGGATTGTTTCAATGCTTTCAGTTCGGAGGCAAAAGCAAAATTCTGTCCGTCCCAGTAATAATATAGGGGTTTTATCCCAACCCTGTCGCGGAATATGAATAAAGAATTTTCAGCTTTGTCATAAATAGCAATCGCAAACATGCCATTTAATTTGTGAACAAAATCAACACCCCAGAATGTAAAGGCTTCAAGTATTACCTCAGTATCTGAGCTTGTTTTCATTCTGAATTCCGAATCCTGCCTGCCGCCTGCCTGTCCGGTAGGCAGGGCAGGCAAGGTCTGAATTCTGAATTCTTTTTCGATTTCTTTGAAATTGTAAACTTCGCCGTTATAAACTATCACAAATCTTTCGTTATGTGAAACCATGGGTTGATTTGCAGCTTGCGAAAGGTCGATGACACTTAACCTGCGATGTCCTAAACCGACAGAACCTTCCTGAAAAACCCCATCTGCATCCGGCCCTCTGTGGGCAAGAGAAGAAGTCATCTTTCTCAGATCATTTTCCGAAAAAACTCCCGAAGAAGAGTAAAATCCACAAATTCCGCACATAATCGCTTGTTTGATGAACCGTAAAAGTAATTATTTTTTTGTAAAAAGTGAATTATAGCAATTTCTCATTAATAACTCATGTTACGCAAACGGTACGTCATTGCGAGGGAGGTTACGACCGAAGCAATCTTATAAAAAATGAACCGAGGCGGATGTATATATTTTTATGAAGAAGTTTTAGATTGACAAGATTGCTTCGGGCAACCCTCGCAATGACGAGCCTGCCTACCGGCAAGGCAGGCAAGCAAAATATGTTTCTGCATAACATGAGTTAATAATTCTAAACTCTGCATTAATGAAAATCTTCTTATTTTTACCGAAAATCGAACAATTGAAAGTCCTTTATATTTCTTATGATGGGATGACAGATCCACTTGGACAATCACAGGTAATACCTTATCTTGCCGGTTTGTCTGCAAAAGGACATGATTTTTTTCTGATCAGTTGCGAGAAAAAAGCTGCTACATCACAGGAGTATATCGCAATTGCCCAATTGTTAAAACAAAATAATATCCGATGGCTTCCTGTAAGCTACACTTCAAAGCCTCCGGTTATTTCCACCCTGCTCGACTTACGAAACATAAATAATCTGGCATATAAAGTAATCAAAGAGCAAAAGATTGAAACAGTTCACTGTCGCAGTTACATTGCCGCACTTGCCGGTTTGAAAATGAAAAAGAAATATGGAGTGAAATTTATATTTGATATGCGCGGGTTCTGGGTTGATGAAAGAGTGGATGGGAAAATATGGAACATTAAAAATCCTCTATACAAACTGATATATAATTATTTCAAGAAAAAGGAAAATCAGTTTCTTATTAATGCTGATCAAATAATCAGTTCAACAGAAAATGCAAAAAATGAAATGCTGAAATGGAAAGTACCTTGTCAGCCTTTACCAATACAGGTTATTCCGTGTTGCGTTGATTTAAACCTGTTTAACAGAAAAAATATTAATGAGGAAAAAAAAACAGTATGGAGAAAAAAACTGAATATTGCAGAAGATAATTTTGTGCTTTCGTATCTCGGATCGATAGGCACCTGGTATTTGCTGGATGAAATGCTCGATTTTTTTAAAGTTCTCATAAACCAAAAAAGAAATTCAATTTTTTTGATCATAACGGGAGAATCGCCGCAATACATAATTGATGCTGCTAAAAAGAAAAATATTCCGGCAGAAAAAATAGTCGTTCAGGAGGCCGCAAGAAATGAAGTACCTGAGTTGCTTTCGTTATCGCATATTTCCATATTTTTTATAAAACCGGTTTATTCAAAAAAAGCATCTTCCCCTGCAAAAATGGGTGAAATTATGGGAATGGGGATACCTTTGATCTGCAACGGCAATATTGGTGATACTGATGAGATAATTAAAAATACGCATTCAGGAATAATAGTTAATACATTTGATGATAAGGAATATTTGCGAATTGCAGAAAAGATACCGGAGCTTCTTCAAATACCAGCTGATGAAATCTGTCAGGGCGCGGTTAAGTATTTTTCTTTACAGGATGGAATAGAAAAGTATGATAGTGTTTACAGGAGTGTCAGTTAAATAAGTTTCTACTATGAATGTGCTTTTATTAGGTTCGGGCGGAAGAGAACATGCTTTTGCATGGAAATTATCGCAAAGTCCGAACATAAAGGATTTATGGATAGCCCCCGGAAATGCGGGTACTGCGGTCTGCGGTAAAAATATTGATTTATCTCCGCTGGATTTTTCAGGGATTAAAGAGTTTGTTTG
>JBBAAT010000291.1:0-3661 GCA_041658145.1 Bacteroidales bacterium
AAAAAATGGATTGGCGGCAGGGGTACGAATTCAGAGGTGGTGTATCATGAAACAAAACAGGGTATGGACCCATTTGATCCGGAAAATCCTCTTTGCTTCGGCTCCGGCCCTTTGGTGGGGTCGTTTGCGCCGCTTTCGGGCAGAACAACTATCAGCACACGTTCGCCGATGACATGTTCCAATATGGGTACCAATATTCATGGCCATGGTGATACGAACATGGGTGGCGGCTGGGGACCTATGATGAAATATGCTGGTTACGACCAGATAATTGTTAAAGGCAAATCTGATAAACCGGTTTATGTTTTTGTGGATGATGATAATATTGAGTTCCGCGACGCAAGCCATCTGTGGGGTATAGGAACAAAGAAAGCTACAATGAAAATTCTTGAGGAATTAGGAGATACCGATATCCGCGTTGCGCTTATCGGGCCTGCAGGAGAAAAGCTTGTGCGCTTTGCATGTGTGATGAATTCTTTCAGCGCTTCAGGCGGAAGAACAGGAATGGGAGCGGTTATGGGTTCAAAAAATCTTAAAGCCATTGCAGTGAGAGGAACAAAACCTATTACCATTGCCCATCCCGAAGAATTTATGAAAGCGTCATGGGCTCTTCGTGAAAAGATTCATAATTCCCCTTCAGCAATACGGCGCAGGGCGGAAGGCTCATTAGACCTTTTTGATGTTGGAAATGCTATTGGCATCAATGCACATAAGAATTGCTCCACCGGCTATATGAAAGATATCGAAACAATTTATGGCGGTATGCAATGGGCCGATCAGTTTCTTTTCAGAAGAAAAGCATGCTGGTCGTGCCCTGTCGGCTGCGGAAGATATACCTATATAAAAGAAGGTAAATACGCGGGATTCAACTGTGGCGGTCCTGAAATGGAAAGCCTTTGTAACCTTGGGCCCAGGATTGATTCAGCGGATGTTGCCGGGGTTACCGTTATGTGCGGTATTGTTAACGAACTTGGGATGGATAGTGTATCAGCCGGCGCTGCTTTATCATGGACAATGGAAGCCTTTGAAAAAGGATATATCAATGAAAAAACAACAGGAGGAATTAAATTAGAATGGGGCGATGTTGAAACATCCATAAAAGTACTTGATATGATTGCCAAAAGAGAAGGCTTCGGCGATTTGCTTGCAGAAGGAAATATCAGAGTTGCCGAAAAACTTGGCGTTGGAATGGATATCGTGCCACACTGCCGCGGATTAGAGCATATCAGCGTTGACCCGAGAATTGCATTAGGCTTTAGTCTTGGTTATGCCATGTCAACAAGAGGTTCTGACCATCTCAAGAATTATTCCTGTCTTGAATTTCCGGGTTGTGCAAAAAGCAGAGCGTACCAGGTTGATGAAATACTGAAACCCGAAACCGCAAAAAAATTCTGGGAGAATTTCCCTTCGCAAATGTCGAAAATTGATACTAAACCGGAACTCTGTAACTGGTCGGAAAAAAATAAATGTATTGCCGATGCGGTAGGCTGTTGTTGTCAGGCAATAGGTTCATGGGGTGGCGCTGGCACATGGAAAGAAGCTTATGCCCCCTTGTTAAGGCTTGCAACCGGTATTGATTTCAGCGATGAAGAAATATTCAAATCTGCCGAAAGAATTATTAACATCGAAAGAGCGCACTGGCTAAGAGATGGCAGCGCCAAACAGGATGATACTCATATAGACCGGTATTTTGACGAACCCGTTACCGATGGTCCCCACAAGGGTTTGAAACTCGACAGGCAGGAATGGGCATGGGCGCAGCAGGAATATTATGCACTAAAAGGTTGGGACGAGGATGGTTTTATTACAGCGGAAAAAGCAACCGAATTAGACATCGCCGAAATAATTCCTGATATGAAAAAGGGGAAACAGATTTATGAAAAATGGATTTTGAAAAATAACAATTATTAAAATGAATTTATTTGAAAAAGCATTTTTAGAGATCAAAAAACTTGTTAAAGATTTTAAGGCAAGCGAAGATTATTATTTATCCCCAAAATATCAGGAAAAAGAAGTACGTGATGACTTCATAAATAAATTTTTTATTGCTCTTGGCTGGGATGTTATACATGACCATCAGAAGAATCCTTACGAACAGGAAGTAAAAGTTGAAAAAGGAGTTTTGGTAAGGGGAGCGCAAAAACGTGCTGATTATTCTTTTTCTCTTGCTCCAAATTTCAGAGAACCTAAATTTCTTGTTGAAGCAAAGAAACCTGCAAGAAATTTAAAAAATGCAGATGATTATTTCCAAACAATACGTTATGGTTGGCATAAACAAACTCCTCTCGGCATATTAACCGACTTTGAGGAATTTCATATTCTCGACTGCCGCTATGGTGCCGATATTAATAACGCTCTAAAGAAATGTTATAAAGAATATCGTTATACGGATTATGCAAACGAGGAAAAGTTTGCCGAAATATATTGGTTGTTTTCTCGCGAAGCGGTTGCAAATAATTCAATAGAAAAAATTGCAGAGACCTTGCCAAAACACAAAGGTAAGGTAGCAGGTAAAACTTTGCTTACTTATGAAATAAGCCAGACAATTGACGATGCCTTTTTGCTTGAAATAGATTTAATGAGAGAAAAACTTGCAAAAGCATTAAAAAAGAATGACGAAGCGTTAACGAGCGAAGAACTTACCGAAGCTACCCAGAAAATTATTGACCGTCTTGTTTTTATCCGTTTTCTTGAAGATAAATTAATTGAAACTGAACATTATGTTAGCGGATTTGGAGATAAAGGTAACGCATGGGAAGATTTTATAAAGCTTTGCCGCCGGCTTGATGTAAAATATAATGGAGTTGTTTTTAAGAAACATTTTATCGACGAACAAAAATTTAACGGAGCCGAAGCAAACGAGTTTTTAATGATTTGCAAAGGTATATGTCATTTAAACTCCCGCTTTCTTTTTAATGAAATACCCATTCATATTATAGGCTCTATTTACGAAAGGTTTTTGGGAAAAGAAGTTCATGCAACCGATAAAAGAGTACAGATTGAAGAAAAGCCCGAAGTCCGCAAAGCAGGCGGAGTTTATTATACGCCTAAATATATTGTTGACTACATTGTTAATAATACTATAGGAAAATTAATTGATAATAAAACTCCCGAGCAGATTTCCCAAATGCGTTTTGCCGATATTGCGTGCGGTAGCGGTAGTTTTTTAATTGGCGCTTGTGAATGTTTATTGCAGTACCACATAAAATATTATAATGAAAAATTTAAAAACAAAACTGCAATTGATGGTAGAAGCGAAGATTTTGGATTATGCGAATACCGCGACGGGCAATGGAATTTAACCCTAAAGCAAAAACAAAATATTTTATTGAATAATATTTACGGAGTTGACATTGACGCGCAGGCTGTAGAAGTAACGCAGCTAAGTTTGTTTTTAAAATTACTTGAAGACGAAACACTTGGCAGCACACAAAACAGGCAGGATGTAATGTTCAGCAAAGTTTTGCCCGACCTTTCTAAAAACATTATTTGCGGAAATTCCTTAATAGGTACTGATATTAAAGTAAGTGCAGAAGAAGAACGCAAAATAAATCCGATGGATTTTAAATATGCTTTTCCTGAGGTATTTAAAAGTAAAACAGAGAAAGGATATATTTTTATACCAGATATTGGAATAGACGAAGAAAGAGATAATGATATA
>JBBAAT010000292.1:0-3645 GCA_041658145.1 Bacteroidales bacterium
TTTCGGCGACCACAACGAAAAAGCATTGGCAACCACCGTGCGATTGTGAAGAATAACCGTCAGTTGCTTTGGCTGATGACCGAGTGTTTTTGTACCATAAATTCTGACATATTGAAGCACGTTTGCCAGATACTGCGCATGTTTCGCAAAATCTTCAGGATAGATGATCTTAAAATTTTCTGTTTTTATCTGCTGCCATTTTATGCTTGCAGGATCCTGTCCGATATTATAGTATTGCGCCCTGATGGACGATCCAATAAAAGAAAAAATAATCAGAAAGGCTATTCGAATAAAATGTGATTTTTTAAGGTTCATATATAAATTATTCTGAATACAAAAATATTCTAAAACTTTTGTTATTTTTGTTAATAAATAAAAAAAATATGAGAACCAAGTTATATACATTGATATTGTTAGTATCTGTAATGTCTGCCGTTCCTTGCGGGATCAGGTCGCAGAATGTAAAAACCTACGATCCGGTTATTCAAACCATTGTTGATGCGGTAAATGGTGACACACTCTGGAATAATATCTCCTATCTTGAGGGATTGCAGCGGTATTCTTTAGACTCTGTTGCAATTCAATCTTCAACCTTTCTGAAAAATTATTTTATAGGGTTAGGGTTTGATACCGTTTATTTTCAGAGCTATCTGAATGGCTTTATCCCGAATGTTATAGCTGTAAAGAATGGTTCTACATACCCAGACTCAGTCATCCTTGTGGGCGCACATTACGATGTTTATGCTTCGGGAGCCCCTGGCGCTGATGATAATGGGAGTGGCACTGCAGCAGTTATGGAAACAGGGAGGGTAATTATAGGACATAACTATAAACGAACTATTAAATTGGTTTGTTTTTCAGGAGAAGAAGAAGGTCTTTATGGCAGTGATGCGTATGCAACCGAAGCATTTGATACCGGAGAAAAAATAAAAGCTGCTGTTACTATGGATATGATCGCCTACCTGAAACCAGGCGATTCAATAAATTCAGATGTCTATTTTAATACTGCATCAATAGGATTAAAAAATACGTATGCTTCAATTGCTTCATTATATGTTTCAGATTTTTCTGTTGCCGATGCCATTTACCCAACCGGTGCAGGTTCTGATGTAGCATCATTCTGGTACAAAGGATACGAAGCGATTTTCGCATGCGAAGGTCAGTTTGACTGGCTTCCTCAAAATGATCATTGTTCGCCTTATTTGCATACACCAAATGATATTATAAATGTTTCAGCCAATTCGAAACCACAGGCTGCCAAGATCACACAGAGTGTGGTTGCCACTGTGGTTGCACTCGCAGAGCTGGCACAGCAAGTTTCCGTTCATAACAATTTCCCCGTTGAGGACAAATATTATCTTAACATCAGTCCTAATCCTGTATCAACCGATGCTATAGTAAAATATTACATCCCAAAAACCGGAAGCGTAAGGTTGACAATTTGCAATATGCTTGGACAAACTGTAAAAATACCTGATAATGCTGTAAAAGCAGAAGGTGTTTTGGCTTTACCTGTTGTTGATCTGTTAAACGGAATATATCAAATAAGAATAGATGCGGGAAATTATTGCATCACCAGGAAATTTATTATTACGAAGTAATTCTGTTAACCTGTAACAGAAACAAAATAATTCCATACAGATTCATCTGGTGGAAGCGCTATTACAGATACTTTTTCATTTTTTACCGGATGTATGAACTCGACTTTTCTTGCATGCAGATGTATGCTGGCATCTGGGTTTGAGCGTGGGAATCCATATTTTAAATCGCCTTTAACAGGACATCCAATTTCTGCAAGTTGCGCCCTTATTTGATGATGCCTTCCTGTAAATAATTCTACTTCAAGAAGGAAATAATTGTCGGATTTTCCGATAACATTATATTCCAACTCAGCTTTCAGTGCGCCTTTAGCATCAGGTTTTACAGAATAAGATTTATTTTGTTTTTCGTTTTTTAAAAGATAATGAATAATGCGGTCAGTATCTTTTGGTGGTTTGTTTTTTACCACAGCCCAATAGGACTTACGGATCTGCCGGTCATGGATCAATTTGTTCATCCGCGACAATGCCTTATCAGTTTTTGCAAAAATCACACAACCGCTCACAGGCCTGTCAACCCTATGGACTACCCCGATATATACATTGCCTGGTTTGTTGTATTTTACTCTCAGATATTCCTTTACTGTTTCGCTTAACGGAACATCACCTGTTTTATCACCCTGAACGATTTCGGAAGGTTTTTTATTAATTATTAAAAGATGGTTATCTTCGTACAGAACCCTGTTTGCAATATTTAACGAGCCGTTTATGATATCTGACATTATAGAAGTGTTTGTTTACAAACTCCCCCTTAGAAAAGGGGGTAGGGGGGATTGAATGAATGGATTTGAAACCCAATCCCCCTAACCCCCTTCGCCAAGGGGGAATAAATTAACGACTTTATGGACAGGCAAATTAATATTGTTCTTTTTCATTAGGAAAATCAAGGGATTTCACATCCCTGATATATTCTTCCACCGAATTTTTAATTTCTTCATACAGGTTATGATACCGCCTTAGGTATCTTGGCGAAAATTCCGTAGTAATTCCAAGCATATCGTGCAGTACTAATACCTGCCCGTCAACACCGCTGCCTGCGCCGATTCCAATGGTTGGAATTTTTATTTCTTTGGTAACCTGCATAGCAAGTTTTGCCGGAATTTTTTCGAGCACCAGTGCAAATATTCCGGCATTATCAATCAGGTGAGCATCCTCTATAAGGCGTTTAGCTTCGTCATCTTCGGTAGCTCTTACCACATAAGTTCCGAATTTATGAATGGATTGAGGAGTAAGTCCAAGATGACCCATTACAGGTATTCCGGCTGACAAGATTCTATTGATTGATTCAATTACTTCCTTTCCTCCCTCCATTTTTACTGCATCCGCCCCTGATTCTTTCATAATGCGAATAGCCGAACTAAGCGCTTCCTTTGAATTCCCCTGGTAAGTTCCAAAAGGCATATCAACTACAACCAATGCTCTGGAAATAGCCCTGGTAACAGAGGATGCATGATATATCATTTCGTTTAGAGTAATGGGTAATGTGGTTTTATGACCGGCCATCACATTAGAAGCCGAATCGCCAACAAGGATAACATCTATCATCGCGCTATCCAATATACGGGCTGTAGAATAATCATAAGCGGTAAGCATAGCGATTTTCTCGCCTTGCAGTTTCATTTCTTTCAAAACATGTGTAGTTACTTTATTTACTATGCGAAGAACTGTCATATTTTTGTATTTTTTAATAACTCAGTTAAAATTTTGAAACACAAAGCTACAAAAGTAATTTTTATAACACCAAAATTATATTGTGATATTAAAATTATTACTTTTGCTACAAATGCTTATACTGTGCGTGGGATAAAATTATACATTACAATTGGTATAGAGGGATAGAAGTATAGAGGTATAAAGGTATAAAGCGCACCTGTCTAGCCGACAAGGCTGACAAACCCTATACCTTTATAACTTTATACCATATACCTATTATGTACAAATTTATTCTGTTTCATGTATAATAAATACATTTTCGTTCAATGAAAAAAATACTTTTTATCACCGTTACATTTTTATTGTTGTATTCTTCTTGCAAAACCGATTTCGA
>JBBAAT010000293.1:0-3633 GCA_041658145.1 Bacteroidales bacterium
GCTTATATGGACACAAATTAGCGATCTAAAGTATTGGGATTCTCCGGTTGCAAAATTGTATAATGTTCGGACAATTCCTTATTCCATTCTGATTGATAAGGAAGGGAAGATTCTTGCAAAAGGATTGCGTGGCGAAGAGCTTGCGGAAAAAATAGAAGAAGTAGTTAAATAAAAATTTTTACATATAGTCATTGTATTTAGTGTCTGTCCATAAAGTAAACTTATTATTTCATTTCAGATTTTAGATTGAGTGTCATTTTTTTAAATCATAAATCTAAAATTATCACAAACTTTAGAGTTTATATACAAACTCTAATTAGAGTCTATCCGTAATGTCGTCATTGCGAATCCCGCATGTGCGGGATGAAGCAATCTAATCATTGTGTGTCAATAGATTGCTTCGTCGTACCTCTTGCCAATGACGTTTTGTATTGACATTACAGACAGGCACTAATTAGGGAACAATATGACAGAATAGCAAATGGAAATATAAGTGAAGGACATTTTAGCTCAAATTATTCTGTTAACAATAGAATAGGATTTGGTTTTTAATGGAATTTGAGTTTAAAAAATAGTTTTTAAAAGAATTTCAACTTCTCTTTCTATTCATCCTGAAATAACGAGTTTTGAAAAATTTGGATTGATGGGCGGATATAACACGTATTTTATTGGATGGTTGAATTTTAATATTGAAATTAAATATAGTTTAACAAAAGAATGACATGATAAAATGCCAGCTGGTAACAGCGTGTAGCTTCAATTGCCGTGTTATAGCATATGTGGGGAAAAAAATGAAATTAATACTTAAAAAAATCCAATCTGGATTTTTTTTAATCAAAATTATTCATTAAATAAATAATACTATGGAAGGTGATATTTTAATAATAGAAGAACATCACAAAAAAGTTGCCCGACAAATCGTAGAAATGATTAGTGATGAAGTTTACAATACTAAAGGGAAATACATTATTACTATCGCAGGAGAATCAGGTGGTGGCAAATCCGAAACTGCTGCATCAATAGCCAATGAATTTAAAGCTAAAGGAATTAAATGTTATATTTTTCAGCAGGATGATTATTTTGTTTATCCTCCCAAAACAAATGCAAAAACCAGGGAAAATGATATTAATTGGGTAGGTACTAAAGAAGTAAAAATTGATTTAATGGATAATCATCTTAAAAGCATCAAACAAAGTAATAATAAAATAGTAAAACCATTAGTAATTTTTAAAGACGATGAGATTACAGAAGAAACTGTCAATATTGATGAATATAAAGTAGTTATTGCAGAAGGCACTTATACTACCTTATTAAAAAATGTTGACAAACATATCTTTATTGACAGGGATCTGCACGAAACTATAGAAGCAAGAAGAAAAAGAAACAGAGAAAAACAGGATGAGTTTCTTAAAAAGGTTCTTACAATTGAACATAATATCATTTCATCTCATAAACAAAACGCTGAGATAATTATTACAAAAGATTATAATGCCATATTAAATAAGAAGGAAAAAAACAATGAGTAAAATTAAAAATATTGCCATGTTAAGTACACACGGATATTTTGATCCCGTGCCACAACTTGGAAGGACGGATACAGGCGGTCAGGTTGTTTATGTGTTGGAACTGGCTAAAGCACTTTCCCGGGTGGGATATAAAGTAGATATATTTACACGTTGGTTTGATAAAAGCAAAAAGCAAATTGATCCTGTTCCCGGAGTTGAAGGTGTAAATGTTATTAGAATACCTGCAGGTAACTGGGAGTTCATTCCTAAAGAGTTTATTTATGATGTTTTGCCTGAGTTGTCAAAGAATATGATAGAATTTATAAATAAAAATAATTTAGATTACGATTTGTACCATGGACATTATGTTGATGCTGGTATAGTTACAATTGATGTTGCAAACAACTTTGGGAAACTGGCTTTTTTTACCGCTCATTCTTTAGGTGCCTGGAAACGTGATCAAATGGGTGGTGAGCCAATGGAAGTGGAAAAAAAATTCAATTTCAAACATAGAATCTCCGAAGAAACAAGAATCTTTAAAAACGTCAGGTCACATATACTCACTTCTCATGTTCAATTAGAAAAATTGATTGAATTATATAATGATGATGAATATGTTCCCTGTAATAATATTGAAATTATATCTCCGGGAGTAGATATACATTATTATCGTTTACCCACAGGAGAAGACAAACAAGTTAAAACAAATTTACCGAAAAAATATATTTTTTGTCTAAGTCGAATAGATACAAATAAAGGCCATGACTTATTATTATATGCTTTCGATATTGTCAGAAAAGAAATTCCCGAAGTAGATCTGGTGATCGGTGGAGGCTCTCCCAGTCCCGGACAACGTGAATCAGAAGTTTTTGATAAAATGGAAGCTATTATTGCCGGAAAAGGTATGCAAAGCCGCGTTCATATTATAGGTTATGTACCAGATGAAATGATGAGATCTTACTATCAACAAAGTTTATTTTTTGTTTTACCATCATTGTTCGAACCTTTTGGAATGACATCCCAGGAGGCTATGGCTTGTGGCAAAACTGTCGTAGCATCAAAATACGGCGGCATAAAAAATGTTATCACGAATGGGGAAAACGGTTTTTTGATTGACCCGGTAAATGCAGAAGAATTTGCCGAGGTAATGATAAAACTGCTTAAAGACCAACATCTAAATAATAAAATAGGTTTAGCCGCTCATAATAACATATTGAAAAATTATAGCTGGGAGGCTCAAGCAAGAAAACATATCGATCTGTATGAAAAATATAAATAATGAAGAATATTTTGAGAAAATATCCGGTTTGAAAATTGAAAACAAAAAAAAGCACGTGCTATAACACGCTATAAATGCCAAACGGCACTTATTGCCAACCGATCACCAAATATTTTTTAATATTTTTTTATTTCGGAGCAATCTTTAGCAGATACAATCCCAATGCGCCAAAAATAATATTTGGTATCCAGACTGCTATTACTGCCGGAAGATTTCCGTTGGTGGCAAAAGTGGTGGAAATTTGCATAAACAAAATGAATGCAAAACTCAGTGTAATACCCACACCCAAATAAAGCCCGATGCCTCCCCGTATTTTCCGACTCGACAAGGAAACTCCGATAAGTGTTAAAACTATTGTAGCAAAAGGAAAAGCAATTCTTTTATGTTTTTCCACCTGGTAAAAAGTGATATTATCCGAACCTTTTAACTTTTCTTCGTTGATGAATTCATTTAGCTCAGAAAAATTCATTATCTGAATATTATGGATATTCTCAAGGAAATCAGAAGGTTTCAGGTTAATTACAGTATCGAATTGTTTACCGCTCCTGATTCTTTCTTTCATGCCATCAATAGTGCGGATAAAATAATTCTCTATCGACCACCTCGCTTTTAAGCTGTCCCATTTGGCAAAATCAGACGTCAGCTTATAGTAAAGACCTTTATCATTTATTTTTTCCATCGAAAAATGATAAACCATATTTGCTTCACTGTTGTAATGTTCTGCATAAACAAAAGTTCCGGGACTGATCTGCATGTGAATGTTCATTTCCTTCGACCTCCTGGCATTTTTGATATACATCATTTCAAACTCAAGTCGCTTTTTAGTTGCATGTGGAATTATAAAGTTGG
>JBBAAT010000294.1:0-3629 GCA_041658145.1 Bacteroidales bacterium
GTAGCGATGTACGGGGATTTTATCCCGTCAGCAAACTATTTGCCGGATGGATAGGACAAGGCGAAGAAGATTTTTTAATTTATGAATGTTTCTGGTGGATGCATATACTTCTGATCTTCCTTTTTATGAACATTTTGCCTTATTCCAAACATTTCCATGTGTTCATGTCGGTACCAAATGTTTTTTTGAGCAGATTAGAACCGCTTGGAAAACTTCCAAACATGGACAATGTAACAAAAGAAGTAAAAATAATGATGGATCCGAATCTGGCATATTCCGCACCTGCAAATACTGAAGCGCCACCTGAAAGGTTCGGTGTGAAAGACGCAGAAGATGTTACCTGGAAGAGTTACTTGGATTCTTTGTCGTGCACGGAATGCGGACGATGCACATCTGTTTGCCCTGCAAATATTACAGGGAAACAATTATCGCCGCGCAAAGTGATGATGGACCTGCGTGCAAGAATGAAAGAAAAAGGCCCGTTATTATTGAAGGATAAATCATTTGATGATAAGAGGTCGCTTATCCGTGATTATGTTTCTACGGAAGAGCTGTGGGCTTGTACAACATGCAATGCCTGCGCTAAAGAATGTCCGATCAATATCAATCATCCCACTCTGATCATGGATATGAGAAGATACCTTGTGATGGAAGAATCGTCGGCGCCATCCGGATTGAATACGATTTTTACAAATATTCAGAACAATGGCGCGCCATGGCAATTTTCACCGGAAGACAGGATGTTATGGGCAACGGAAAAAAATATTGAAGTTCCTGTTATGGCTGACCTTTCAGGTAAAAGCGAAAAGCCGGAATACCTTTTCTGGGTAGGCTGTGCAGGAGCTTTCGACGATAGGTATAAAAAGGTAGCGAGGGCTTTTGTAAAAGTTCTTTCGCATCTGAATGTAAGTTATGCCGTGCTGGGGAAAGAAGAAACCTGCACCGGAGATCCTGCAAGAAGGGCAGGAAACGAAATGCTTTACCAGATGCAGGCATTGATGAATATTGAAACATTCACACGCTACGAAGTAAAAAAAATACTTACCATCTGCCCGCATTGTTATAATATTTTTAAAAATGATTACCCTGATCTTGAAGGAAAATATGAAGTGATTCATTACACTCAATTCCTGAAAAATTTTATTGATGAAGGAAAACTGAAAATTAACTCTTCCGTATTTGAAAATAAAAAGATAACATTTCATGACCCTTGTTATTTAGGACGTGCAAATGGAATATATCAGGCTCCCCGTGAAGTTCTGAATGCCATTCCTTCGACAAAAGTTGAAATGAAAAGGCATAAAAGTTTTGCATTGTGTTGTGGCGCCGGTGGCGGACAGATGTTTAAAGAAGCAGAAAAAGGAGATAAGGAAATTTTTATTGAACGCACCGAAGAAGCTCTGCAAACAGGCGCAAACATAATTGCAACATCATGCCCCTTCTGCATGACAATGCTTACAGATGGGTTAAAGTATAAAAATAAAGAAGAAGAAATTTTTAATTATGATATTGCAGAACTATTGGCAATGTCGCTGGACTTATAAGGTTAACTTGCTTTTAATTCCTTAACCGCTGCAATTAATTCCGGCAGTACTTTCAATGCATCCCCAACAATACCATAGTCGGCGGCTTCAAAAATAGGAGCATCCGGGTCTTTATTAACAGCGACAATACATTTGGAAGAACTTACGCCTCCGAGATGCTGTATGGCTCCCGAAATGCCAAATGCAAAATACAGGTTTGGCGCAATGATCTTTCCGGTTTGTCCGGTATGTTCTTCATGAGGCCTCCAGCCTTCATCGGAAACAGGGCGCGAGCAGGCAGTTGCGCCTCCCAGCAATGCAGCTAATTCCTCTATTGGTCCCCAGTTCTCCGGCCCTTTCATGCCTCTTCCGCCGGAAACTACTATTTCTGCATCAGTCAGAAGAATTTTGCCGGTAACTTTATTTACTTCTTTCACTTCCGTTTTGAAAGTATCAGCGCTCAATTCAGGGGCAAAGTTTTCTATTGCAGGGCTGACAGGCGATTCTGCGATACCAAAAGCATTCTGCATCAGCGTTAAAATTCTTACCGGAGTTTTGATAATGACATTCGCAAACGCTTTGGCGGTATATACTTTTTTAGTGATGGTAAATGGATCAAGGTTAGAAGGGATGGCTGTAACACCTGTAACCAAGCCGGCCTTAAGCTTTACGGATAATCTCGGGGCAATTGCTTTGCCTGTGATGTTGTGAGCGAAAAGTATCACTGTCGCATTTTCCTTTGCTGCCGCTTGCGCTATTACAGATGCATAAACCTGGTTATCTAATGCATGCAGCTTATCGCCGATTGCAGTAAGTATTTTTGATGCGCCATATAAGCCAAGTTTCTTCAGTTCTTCTTCTTCAACTTTGCCAATGGATATGGCTGTAACGGAAGTGTTGAGTTTTTTGGACAGTTCGTTTGCATAGGAAACAAGTTCGAAAGATAATTTCTTAAACTTTCCATCCCAGTTTTCGGTAAATACTAATATTGACATGTTTTTGATTTTAGATTTGTGATTTCTAGTTTATTTCTAGTTTATGATTTCGCATACATTTTATTCAGTAATTTCATGAGGCGAGTTGGATTTTATGCTCTCTGTCTGCCGCATAAGCAAGGCATGCCTTTATATTTTCTTCCGTAAGTTCAGGATAATCTTCAATTATTTGTTTTGTAGTCATTCCCGAAGCCAACCATCCAAGAATATCATAAACGGTAATCCGCAGTCCTTTTATGCAAGGTTTACCAAATCTAATATTTGGATCTTTTTCTATAATTTCTGAGTAATGTTTCATCTTATGTTTATTAGTCTATGATACAAATATAAAAAAATATTTCCCGCTACAGTTTACGGTAAATACTAACAGCTAACTTGTAACATTAATCTTTTTGAGCTATTTTTTTCGAACTGCAAAACCTTTCTTCTGCTTTTCTTTAGTAGGTTCGTAAACATCGGCTTTTTGTATTACGCCCACTTGAAGCAACGGCACATCTTCTGCTGTTATTGACCTGAAATTTTTGAATGTTGCTGGAAATCCTGTAACAGTGGCGGTAGTTCGTCTACCAGAAGTTTCAGTCTCAAATTTTGGTTCAATTAAAACATCAGCATTCGTTTTTTTAAGAGCATCTGCAACTGCTTTCTGTTTTACGGTTTCCAATGATGTACTTTTTGTCATAGTTGCAGTTGCCGTTCCGGTAACCTTTGTTTCTTTTACATCTAAATCTACCAAAACAGGTTTTTGAATAACACCTGCACCATATATGTCCATTGTTTTAGATGTGGATGTTTTTAAAACAGTGCATGATGTTAAAAAAGTTGATGTTACAATTGTGAGAAATAAAATTTGTTTTTTCATTTTCTTTTTTTTAAATTTTCCTATTCGTCTGGTTTTTCAGTATGCCCCGTTTTTTCAAGTGGGTTCTGGTCTCCACTTTTTTAATAAACTTTTAGTTGTCACTTAAGGTGGTCAGCCTCTTTTTGACCGCTATGTCGTTTTTTAAACTTGCCCATAACTTGGATATTGCAGTAAGTCCGTTTACAAATAATTACATATACTTATACCCAATTAAATCATTCCTACTTTCATGCTTCGACACGACATCACTGC
>JBBAAT010000295.1:0-3626 GCA_041658145.1 Bacteroidales bacterium
AAAAAACAATACAAAAAATCAGGCAGAACTTTTGAAAAGAAAAAGGAACAAAATGTTCCCCTCATTCTTCCTGATAACTCGCAGCGAAGCATTCACAACTTGCCGGTCTATTTCCTTTTTGGTTTTGCATTATTACTTTATGCAAATTCCCTTTTCAATCAGTATGCGCTTGATGATCGCCTGATGATCACAGAGAATCAGTTTACAAAAAAAGGATTTAACGGAATCGGCGATATTCTTTCAACGGATTCGTTTGTTGGTTTTTTTGGAAAACAGAAAAACCTGGTAGCAGGCGGGCGCTACAGACCTCTCTCGCATATTACATTTGCTATAGAATATGCGCTTTTTGGATTTAACCCTTTTATCGGGCATTTGATTAATATTCTTCTTTATGCTTTTTCATGTTTATTAGTATATAAGGCGCTTTTAAAACTTTTTCCGTCCGGTAATAAGCATTGGTATCTGACCATTCCGTTTATAGCGACAATGCTGTTTATAGCTCATCCTATACATACGGAAGTCGTAGCAAATATCAAGGGAAGGGATGAAATATTGAGTCTCTTAGGTTCTTTTGGAGCCTTATATTTTATCCTGAAATATATTGAAAAAGATCGCACTCTTGATCTTGTGTGGGCTTCTCTTGTTTTCTTCTTTGCATTGATGTCAAAGGAGAATGCAATCACTTTTGTCGTTATTATCCCGCTCACACTATATTTTTTTACTAAATCCCCGTTAAAAAAAGCGCTTATTTCAATGGGATGCCTTGCTGTTGTTTCAGTTATTTTTATTTTTATCCGATACAGTGTTCTGGGTTTCCTTATGGGCAGTAAAATTGAATATGAGTTGTTGAACAATCCGTTTATCGGGGCAAACACTGTACAAAAATTTGCGACTATTTTCTATACATGGGGAAAATATCTTATTTTGCTGTTGTTCCCGCACCCGCTAACTCACGATTATTACCCCAAACAAATTCCTATTATTGGAATGACTGATTTCAGGGCAATTTTATCTTTGTTGTTTTATCTTTTTCTCATTGCTTATGCATTCCTGAGGATTAGAAAAAAAGATGTTGTTTCTTACTGTATACTTTTTTTCGGGCTTGCATTCTCAATTTCATCAAATCTGATTTTCCCAATAGGGACCTTTATGAACGATCGTTTCATGTTCATTCCTCTGCTTGGATTTAGTATTGTGATTGCATACCTGTTTGTCGAAAAATTTCAAAAATGGTTTAGCGAAAATATATCCAGGATAGCTGTCTTTACAATACTCGGGTCGGTACTTTTAGCATATTCTGTGAAAACAATTTCTCGTAATCCCGTATGGAAAGATGATTATACCTTGTTTACAACAGATGTTAAAGTTTCTGAAAATAGCGCCAAATGCAATGTCTCAGCAGGCGGTCAAACTCTTGAACTTGCCGAAAAAGAAGCCGATGAGGTAAAGAAAAAAAAGATGATAGAAAATGCAATAAATTACCTGAATAAAGGAATTGCTATTCACCCCAGATACACAGCTGGCTGGTTGTTGCTTGGCAAAGCAATGATCGATCTTGAAGATTATAAAAAATCAAGAGAGTATTATGAAACCGCTTTGAAAATAAGCCCTGGTCAAAAAGAAGCGCTTAATAACTGGTTATACTGCGCCCAGATGAGCGCAAAGAATAAGGACTACAGTGAGGCATTGATAAGCTACCGTAAACTTATAAGCTATCAACCGGCAAATAACGATTTGTATGTGCAGCTTGCCGGAGTTTATGAAAATGAAAATCAAATTGATTCTGTGTTGAATATTATGAATCGTTTATTGGTAAAGGATTCTATGTATGCTCCTGCACTCAGCAAGAAGGGTGAGGTCTATGGAAAATATTTGAATAATATTGATAAATCCATCGAATACCTGGTAAAAGCTTATGCCGTTTCTCCAAACGACGCTTCATTATTGGAAAATATCGGTGTTGCCTATGGAATAAAAAAAGATTATGAAAAATCTATCGAATTTTTCAATAAGGCTATAGCTGTCAAACCGGATAACCCGCAAACTTATGCAAACCTTGCCGGTTCGTACCTGAACATGGGTAACAAGAAGAAAGCAGCCGAATGTCAGGCGAAAGTTGCCGAATTACAAAAAAAGCAGAAGTAAAAAAGACTGCTATTGGCGAGCTGTGATAAAATGTATTTCTTTAAATTAGTTAGTCCTTCCGGGATATACCTTCAATGCTTCTTCTATACATTTCATGGCGTTCTTCAAGGCTGCAAGATTCAGTACATAACTAATGCGTACTTCATTCTTTCCTAAACCCGGAGTAGAATAAAATCCTGTTGCCGGAGCTAACATCACTGTCTGTCCTTCGTAACTAAAGCCTTCCAATAGCCACTGGCAAAATTTATCCGAGTCATCAATCGGAAGGCTTGCCACTGCATAAAATGCCCCGCTGGGATTTGGGCAAAAGCAGCCGGGTATTTTGTTAATAGATTCAACTACTATATTCCTTCTGGCAATGTATTCGTTCATTACATTATCAAAATACTCTTTTGGAGTGTCAACAGCTGCTTCAGATGCTATTTGACCATAAGTAGGCGGACTAAGACGCGCCTGGGCAAATTTCATGGCAATTTTCATTACTTCCTTGTTTTTGCTGATAAAAGCGCCAATCCGCACTCCGCAGGCGCTATAACGCTTTGAAACAGAATCAAGCAGAATTACATTATCTTCAATTTCTTTTAAATACATGGCTGAATAATGTTTTTTGCCATCGTAACAGAACTCCCTGTAAACCTCATCAGAAAAGAAATATAAATCATATTTTTTTACAAGTTCTTTTAGAGACTCCAGTTCCTCTTTGGAATATAAATAGCCGGTAGGGTTGTTGGGATTGCAAACCATAATAGCTTTAGTCCCCGGTGTGATTGCTTTTTCAAACTCAGCAATTGGCGGAAGAGCAAAACCTGTTTCAATAGAAGAATTAACAGGTTTTATTATAACACCTGCATTTACCGCAAATCCATTGTAATTGGCATAGAATGGCTCGGATATTATAACTTCATCCCCCGGATTCAAACAAACCTGCATGGCAAAAAGAATAGCTTCCGAACCACCTGTGGTCACTATGATATCGTCAGGAGTAAGATTAATATTAAATCTTTTATAATATTCACAAAGTTTTTTTCTGTACGAAGGAATTCCTGCTGAATGGCTATATTCGATCACTTTCAAATTGGTGTTCCGTATAGCTTGCAGGACATTTTCAGGAGTCTCAATATCGGGCTGGCCGATATTCAAATGGTATATTTTTATTCCTCTTTTTTTAGCTTCTTCGGAGTACGGAACAAGCTTTCTGATAGGTGATGCAGGCATCTGGCGGCCTTTATGTGAGATTTGTGGCATAAGTGTTTATTTAAATAAAAAATCCCGATACCGATAGGCTATCTATCGGTATCGGGACAAATTTAAATGTTATTTGTTAATAGAATAACAAATTCTTTTTTTTATTTCTGAGGTACAACAGGGATAACAGGTGTAGTTGTTTCGTTACTCGGTTTTTCAGGAGTTGTCGGTGTAGTATCAACAACAGATCCTTTAATGCTTAATACAACATTTCCGTTCTTTGCATTCGAAAAAAC
>JBBAAT010000296.1:0-3624 GCA_041658145.1 Bacteroidales bacterium
TAGATATCCCAACCGGTCCGCCTTTAAATTTTTCGATGATTGAGGAAAGGATTTTATTATCCATTTCATCTAACCCGTTCTCATCAACATTCAGGGCATTCAGGGCGTAGTGGGCTATTTCCATATTGATGATTCCGTCGCCTTTTATCTGTGCAAAATCGCGCACTCTTCTGAGGAGAGCATTCGCAATACGAGGTGTACCACGGCTTCTGCGGGCTATTTCAAAAGCAGCATCGGGTTTGATCTCAACCTTAATAATGGATGCAGAACGCTTAACGATTTTTAATAACAAATCAGCATCGTAATATGACAACCTGAAATTAATACCGAATCGGGCTCTGAGTGGCGCCGTAAGCAAACCGGAACGGGTAGTTGCTCCAATCAAAGTAAAAGGATTAAGTGTAATTTGTACGCTTCGGGCATTTGGCCCCGTTTCGATCATAATATCGATCTTGTAATCTTCCATGGCAGAATACAGGTATTCTTCCACTACAGGGCTGAGGCGATGAATTTCATCAATAAAGAGAACATCATTTTTTTCGAGATTCGTGAGCAGTCCGGCAATATCGCCGGGTTTGTCGAGTACAGGTCCGGATGTAACTTTTATTCCAACACCCATTTCGTTGGCAATGATGTATGCCAGTGTGGTCTTACCTAATCCCGGAGGGCCATGTAAAAGAACATGATCAAGAGCTTCTTCCCGTTGCTTTGCGGCTTGAACAAAAATTTTCAGATTTTCCTTTACCTTATGCTGCCCGACAAAATTGTCAAAATCGGCCGGGCGTAATGATTTTTCAAACTCACGTTCGGCGGGAGAAAGATTCTCTATATTCGGACTAAGGTTCGGGTTCATGCAGTAATAAAATCTTGACTTATCTGCAAAGATACAAAAAATACCCCACCTTAACACAGACTATAAATAACCATCAACCAAAGACTTTGATAGGCTTTGCAAACCCTGCCTCGCCCTACCTTGCAGATACTGTTTTGATTTCAACATTCAAACGTAGCAATCCGCTCACGCCGGGGCATGTTAAGGATGTGTTTGTTCCCAATTCGCCTGATAAAGCATGAAACAAAAATTATTGTTGAGAAATCTTGATTCTCATGTAAAAATATATTCGTATCTTCACGCATTAATTTAAATTGGGGTTGTGAAAAAAGCAATTATTATTTTAGTTATTTTGTTAATTGTTAATAATCCTATTCATGCTCAGGATAGTCTTAAAATAAAAAGTACAACTAATCATTTATCAGTTCATGGGTATTTGGGTTACAGGTATGTTGATCAGGAAATACCCATGTCAACTGCTATTGGATTGGGAGCTTCGTACCAAATGAAGAAACATTTTTTTACTTTCAGATTTATTACAAGAGTTAGCACAATCTATCGCACTAAAAATTTTATGCGGGTAAATAAAACTCTCGCACCAGATGAAACTATTTGGGAATTGGGAATATTGTATCGTTTTTTTAACAACACGAAAAATAACTTTTCATTACATGGCGGATTTTCATTGGTAAAAGGTTTTAATCATGGGGAGCTTGTTTATAATCCTAAAACGTATAAAATAACTTATGGCGACAGCATTCCTTTTACAGATGCAGGCATATCACTCGAAGCAAGATATTTATTGGGTGGGAAAAAAGCAGGGAAAATTTTCATTAGTTCAGTAGCGAATATAAATTCTGTAAAATCTTATGCAGGTATTATGTTATTGTTTCAACTCACATTTCCGAATCATGAAAAATAACACAAATTATCATAAGCAATCCCGAAATTTCAGGATAAAACTTGACAATTAGTTACTCTACAGTTAGCAATAATTGTATGATTCGTATTTACATTAACCGTAAGATAAAGACACATGAAAAAACCCAAACATGAGAAAAATTGACAGAGATATTATAAAATATACTTTATTGATTTTATTCTTAACTACATCTATTTTATCGTGTAAAAAACGTTATGAAGATGGTCCGTTCATAAGCTGCCGCACTCCACAACAAAGATTAGAAGGTACATGGCAGGTTATAAGTTATAAAATTAATGACACAGAATCATTACAATTATATATGGACAGTTGCGGGTGCGGGCTTCAATTTCTTAGAAAAATTGGTTTTCATGAGGATAATGAAGTATTTTTCAAAGATTGCGGTAATTTCCATGCTTTTTTCAATTTTACTGACAATAAGAATAATTTACAATTTTTATCAAATACATTGATTTATGCTTATCCTCATTTTAATAGTCCTATGACTGAATCCGAAAGCACTTGGATAATTCTTAGACTAACAAACAAAGAACTTTCTATGAGTACAAATTTCAATAATAAATACTATTATATAAAATTGAAAAAAATTAATGATAAATGACAGAGATTTGAAACATACTGGTAACTTCGGTCTGCTATCACCGACGGTAGATTTTGTTGTTCTAAATGGTGGGTATGGAAACTTTCAGGGAATTAATGTAGATACATATACTATCGCACGGGTTTATGGAAATTATGATAATTCAGTTAAAGTTTATTGTCCTGCTTATAACACTACTTTTTATACAATAAATTATTAGAGACGATTTTTAAAATGAAGAAATTAATATTTTGCTTTTTTCTTTTAATATTTTGCTTTTCCTTTACAAGTTGTAAAAAGGACGAGAAAAGAACTATTGTGGAAGTTACTGCACTCGACAAAACTACAAACAATGTAATTCCAAATGCAAAGATTACTCTGGTAGCAGAAACATCTTCAACTTTTATGGGACCTTCTTATTATGCAGTAATAGAAGAAAAATATACAAATATTGCAGGAAAATTTACGTTTGATTTTAAAGCAAATAAAAGCTATGGATATTTTTTAGTTGCCTCGGCAGAACATTATTATAATACAGACGAACATACAGGTAATATAGAGAATAGCAAAATGAATTATGTGGCAATTCCACTTCAGCCCGAAGGATTTCTTAAAGTATTTATAAAAAATACAACACCATTTGATAATGCTGATAAAATCTATGTTGGCTCCTATGATATTGATTTAGGGGGGTATTATTATGGAACAGCAGTAGATACTTTTACAATAGGGAGAACTTGGGGTAATGTAAATCGTAATTTAAATTGGCAAGTTACAAAAAACGAAATGATAAATAATTATTCTACTTATATTTTTGTTACAGCCTATGATACCACAATCTATACTATAAATTATTAATAAAAATTAAACTGTACTGATATGAAAAAATTATTATCCCTTTCGTTTGTTCTATTGAACTACCTGATGGTTCATGGACAGGAATCAGCAAAACGTATTGATTCTGCATTGATTTATCTTGATAAATCATTTGTAACATCCGGTGTTCTATTACAAAACCATTTGGATAGTTCTCTAAAAATTTATGATTATAACGGAAGTAGTCAAGTAGTATGCTCCAATAGTATTTGGAGAAATATTAATTATTTTATGGAAAGGGGGCAATTTTCAGGGAAAATTATTCATGGAAATACATCACTAGTGTCCTAACATTATAAATTGAGTTTTAGTTGATTGCAATTTAGTTCTTTGAAATCTTGTAGATAATAGTCGTCAAACAGTTGTTTTATGGGGATTTTGTCTATTAACGAG
>JBBAAT010000297.1:0-3592 GCA_041658145.1 Bacteroidales bacterium
TTTATCCCGTTTCAAATATATTATTTTTCAGATCTGATTTTTTCAAGCATTTCCAATAATTCTTCTTCCTTTTTATCGTATTCTTCTTCTTCAATTTCACCCATTTCGAACTTCATTTGCAATTCCATGAGTCTTTCTTTAATAACACTCGCATCCGATGTTTCTCTTTCAATCAGTTCATTGATTTTTTTACCAATGAAAATAACTAGATCGTCAACTAAGAACATGTTAAATTTCTTTTGTATTAATCACTTGAATTTAGGTATAGCCATTATTCTAATTTCTTATTATCTTTCATAAAATCTATTTAAAAGGCAATAATTTATAATGCAAAAATAATATTTATTTGACTAATATTGTTTTTTGGTCATTTTTATTTCAAAAAAAATATTTTTATTTTTTTTGAGTTCTTAAACTATTCACGATCATAGTTGCAAGCTCATCTATAGTGTTTTCATATTCAGCATACTTGTTTTGTAAGAATAAAGGTATTTCTATACCGTTTACTACCATCATAATAACATTTACGGCAGAATTTATGTTCTTAATATTAATATAACCTTCCTTTTTCCCTTTTTTCAAAATAAGGGTAATTTGAGTATGTTCAAATTCAGCAAAATCTTCTCTAACATCTTTAACGAAAAGGTATTTTTCAAAGAAATCAGCTTTAAGTGTTTCATGGTAGTTTACGGCTTTGTGTAATAATTTTAAACGAGTAAGCATATATTCCTTGAGTATTATTAGAGAATCAGTCTCGCTATTTACAATTTTGGATAATTCCGCCTTAACCGAATTCAACTCTTGTTTTAGTACTTCGTTAAAAAGTTCTTCCTTGTTTTTAAAATAATAATACAAAACTCCTTTTGCTTTATGGATATGCTTTGCTATTTCATCCATTGTAGTTTTATAAAAGCCGAATTTTGAAAAATATTTTGTTGCTGATTCGACAATTAAAATCTTTACTTCTATCTCTTTCATAATAATTGACTTTTATTGTTTACGGGTCAAAATTAATAAATACTATTTACATGACAAAGTTTTCATTATTATTTCTGATTGAATTTACCACAACTATCTCAATATGCACGGGCGGGTTGGAAATTGCAGCTCTTTTGCAAGCCTTTGGTTTTAGCGTTGGCTTGTGCGGGCTTGCAAATGTGCTGCAATGTGGGTGGGGTTTTCTTTTCCAAATTGCCCATCAGGGCAAAAGAGGGAAGGGAAAAAAACAAAATAAATTCCTTCAAGTTGCACTAACTTATCAAAGAGCTTTAAATCTGTCAAACCGATTATTTTTTATTCATTCTTGTAATTGTCTGTCAAGTTGTACGGTTTTTCTACGCCTTGTTGCTAACTTATTTATAGCTCAGGTAAAACCTGACTATGTATTCCAAAATTGGTTGTATAGCTCAGGTTTTTACCCTTTTTAATTTACAAAGATACTTTTATTTATAAATACAAATCATCATAAGGTGACTTTATATTTTGAATATTTTTTGTGCTAACGTGAGTATATATTTCCGTGGTTTTTAAACTTTTATGTCCCAGCAATGTCTTTACCCCGTAGGATTAAATAATTCTTCATTCTGTTCTTTAGATAAATCTTGCCATTCCCGGATTTTAAATACTTTTCTCTTCTTGTAGCATCTTGTTGGTTAAAACATCCCTCAAAATATATTAATTTTAAGGGGCGTCTATTTTTTGTAGATTCTACTTTACCATCGTTATGCAAAATCAATCTGTTTCTTAAATCAGTGGTATAGC
This sequence comes from Bacteroidales bacterium, assembly GCA_041658145.1. Taxonomy (GTDB): domain Bacteria; phylum Bacteroidota; class Bacteroidia; order Bacteroidales; family CG2-30-32-10; genus JBBAAT01. The sequence goes on from JBBAAT010000297.1 coordinate 1,762, forward strand.
CAGTATACCACATATTATCAATCTCACTAAGTAAAACATAAACATAATAATACATATTATTGTAAATTTAATCCAACGGGGTGAATGTATCGCAGGTCGATGCCCATTTCGAGCATGTGAGTGGCATAAAGTGCCTGAAAGTGTGAAGTGTAAAATTATGATTTTTTATTTTGTTCCATTCAAAATATTATTTCTAAATTTAAACAATTTTATATGCAAACAAAGATAAGTATTAATTTATTTTGTATAATTGCTTGCGGATTTCTGAAAATCATTAAAAATACATAAAATGGCAACTGCAAAAACAAAAAGTGTTCCCAGGGATAATTTGAAAAGCCTTGATTACCATATCAAGAATGTTTTGCTTGGTAACAGGCGGTTTGAGAATGTGTACCAGTCGCTTACGCGCATGATACTCAACGACCGTCAAAAAATGGAAAAGGTAACGGTAAATGGTCGATATACTTATGATTTTAAGGTATTCCGGCAAGGGTCCAAACACATTATCGGCATGTATGATGAGATAAACAGCTTTGTTTCCTTTGTGAAAGACGCTGCCGAAGGCGGTTCCTCGAAAGAAATGGCGTTTATCCTGGTAGGAGAGCCAGGCAACGGAAAAACCTTTTTTGTTGACCACCTGAGCGCTTTGTACCGGAATTTTATTTCACAGCAGGAAAACAGGCGCTACACTTTCCGCTTTATCAATCTTGACAAGATAGGCGGTTATGGTAAGATACAGCAAATTGAATCACAGACGTATGAAGATCCGATGATACTTGCTATGAATCTTTATGAAGAAAAGGATGACAACATAAAATATTTGTCGGATACGGGTTTTAAGGATAAACAGATAGAAGAGCTTTACAAAAATTACCGTCCGCTGGGTTCATGTACATATTACATCCTGAACCAGATCAGGAAATATTGTGACAACAATATTGAAAAAATAAAAGACTTTATTGAAGTGGTTGTTGTTTCCGTGAGCGAATCGAGAGGCACGATCACCGGAAAATATGCTGCAAAAGATAAAATAACATCTTCTGCGACAGACCTGATCGGTGAGGAATCCATTACAAGATTGTTACATATTGCCGAAACGGATCATCCTTATATGTTTGACCTTAGGAGGGGAGCGCTGGCGAGGGTTGCGGGAGGGGGGATACACTTTGCCGATGAAATTTTTAAGAATAAACGGGACCTTGTGCAGGTTTATCTTGGCGTGATTCAAAACAGGACTATCGAAATTGAAGGATACAAATGGCCGCTGGATACATTGATCGTTGCTACCAGCAACAACTCCGAATTCGGAAGGTTCCTCGAAGAAAAAGAACAAGCCCCTATTGTTGACAGGTGCCGTCTTACATACATGTCGCACAACACAAATTACAAACTGCAGCAGGAACTTACATTCTATGCAATTGGTAACAGAGATAAAACAACATTCACCAATGAGAAACTTCATATCGATCCAAATCTGAATTATGCTATTTCAGTGGCGGTGGTGCTTACGAGAATGCCTGCATCCGATAAACTTACTCCTGTTGAAATGATGAAACTTGCAACGGGTGAAGTGGCCGGAGAAAAGAGCATCAAAACATTGAGCGAAGTGATCAGCGACCTGAACAACGATCCGGATATTACTAAACGTTTCGGGCAGAAAGGACTTGGACACCGAAACCTCGGGCGCACATTGCAGGTATTGTTAGAACGGTCCGAAACACAGGAAGGCAAGTGCATGTATGCAGGAGATGTTTTCAAAGCTTTGGAAACAGTAATTCTTGATTATGTCCAGGATCCAAACGACAGGACAAAATATTTCAACGACAGTAAG
>JBBAAT010000298.1:0-3583 GCA_041658145.1 Bacteroidales bacterium
ACAACTGAATCTTATCAGCTATGAAAAGTCAGATATGACAGGAATGACTTATGCAGACCTTGTTGCTTCTCTCACAAAGACTAAAAATTCTGAAAACATAAAACAAAAAGTAGCTGATTACTTAGAAATCCCTGTCAATTCGTATGCAATAAATGCAATAGAGTGGCTTGGTTTATTTGATAATGTGCCCATGAATCGTACAACAGATTCTCCATTTGAAGTTACTTCTGACCTGATGATCGGAAAGATGATTCTGGGTAAAGAAGAACGCGATATGGTTGTTATGCAACATACATTTCTGGCAAGTTACCCTGCCGGTAAAAAGGAAGTGATTCGTTCAAGAATGCTTGATTTTGGCACATTAGCAACTGATACAGCAATAGCGAGAACTGTAGCTTTACCTGCTGCAATGGGCGTAAAAATGATCCTTGAAAATAAAATCAATATTCATGGCGTATTCAGACCTGTGCTACCTGAAATATATAATCCCATACTTGATGAACTCGAAAGCATGAATATTAAAATGGTTGAAGAATACGGGCTTCCTTTATCAGAAAATATTTCATAGCCCGCCTGAACGAGCCATTCGGGCAGGTTATATATTGCTAATCGGTATTACAATTTTTGTAACTACACAGCCGATGAAAAAATAAATAGAACGCTGATGACACTGATAATTATGATGTACACAGATAAAATAAAATCTTATTTAATCATAAATTTTATGATGAACAATATAAAAATCATATTTAATCTTAAGCAATCTGCGTCATCAGCGTTCTATTACATTGCCTGAGTAGTTAAAATATTTTTTCCATGAACAAAGAAGACATCAAAAAACTGGCAGAGAATCCTGATTTTATTGAAAGTGTTCATAATTACTGCGACCGCTGGTGTGAGCACTGTCGGTTCACTTCCCGTTGTATGAATTATGCTATGTCGGAAGAACAGTTTCCGGATGATGAATCAAGAGATATCAAAAATGAAATATTCTGGAAAAAGCTTTCTGAAACATTCAAGGTTACTTTTGAATTATTGAAAGAAGCGGCTGCAGAACATGGAATTGACCTTGATAAAATTGAAGTTACAGAAGATGATAAACAGGAACGTGAGATAGAACGGGAAATACAAAGACAAAATCTCTGTGCCCGCGAATCGAATATATATATTGACATTGCAAGAAAATGGCTCGAAGAACATCATCTTGTTTTTGAAGAAAAGGAAGATGAGCTGAACTCAAAGCTTTCCATGGGCATTGAAAAAAACATGCTTCATAAAGAGGCCGAAGAGATACGCGATGCAATAGAGATCATTCAATGGTATCTGTTTTTTATTCATGTTAAGATCATGAGAGCGCTGCACGGAAAGAGAGATGATGAATACGATGATAATGAATTTCCAAAAGATTCTGACGGTTCTGCAAAAATAGCACTGATCGCAACCGACAGATCAATGAGTGCCTGGTTAATACTATTAAAATATTTCCCACAGGAAGAAGACAGCATTTTAAATATTCTTTCCCTGCTTGATAAAATTCGTCGGCTCACAGAGCAGGAGTTTCCTGCCGCACGCGCTTTTAAACGACCAGGGTTTGATAAAGAAGATTAATCAAATTTCACTGACCATTATATTTATTTTCAATTTTCATTTGATCTTTATACTTCCTGCTGTTATAAATTTAAAACGGGATTTTTTTATTTCAATATGATTTTCTATATTTGTCATTCAAACATATATACTCGTTCTTAGCAGGGATAGGAACAAAATAATATTTTTTCCTGCCCGTTCCGATTCAGGCGGGCAAATCTGTTCCGTATCGGTATAAAAACATCATTTTAACCAATAATTAAATCCTATGAAAAAGTACTTACTTTTCAGATCACTGGCAATTGTGATTTTTATGCTATCTTTCAATTTAGCAAACGCACAGTTTGTTACCTTCGCAATTAACGGAGCTACACAAACCTATGTAACCTGCGTTAACGACTCTAATGACATTGGCGGCTATTACGAGGATGGAACGGGTATTCACGGTTTCATATATACCGGTTTAGACACAATCATTGTTAACTACCCCGGCGCTTCACAAACTTATGTTTACGGCATCAACAACTCGTTGACTGCAATAGGGGCATATAATACTACCGGAAGTACTGTAGACAACGAGGCTTTCACTTATGATGATTTTTTTAATTCTTACGTTGACATCACTTCAGGTTGGATTCCCTCTATGGAATACACGATTGGCAGAGACATTAATGATTTTGACTGTACGGTGGGCGACTACAAACAAAGCACCACGCATGTATGTTTCTCTATATGTGGCAGTAGTTCATCATTTCATTACAATTATAATCCCACATATATCAACTCCTTAAACAATACCGGCAAAAGAGCAGGTTTCTGGATTGACGGTTCAAACAGGCACGGACTTATATACGATAACGGAACATGGACACAAATTGATTATCCGGGAGCAAGCCGCACCATGTTCACAGCAATAAACGACAGCGACATTGCTGTGGGAGTTTTTAACCTTACACGTTCATTCATATACCGAAACGGAGTATTTAAAGAAATTAAAAAATGGAATACTACCGATTTTCAAACAAGAGATATTAACAATAAAGGGGTTGTGGTAGGTTATTTCAAAAATGCATCAAATCTTTATGAAGGCTTCTATATGAAAATCTGGGACATTGGATTCCGTCCTGATCCAGATGGATGGAGTTTTAATAACTCTGACGGGAATATATGGCCGAAAAGTTGGTGGAACCAGTTCAATTATACTTTTGACCCTTATCTTGGCGGTAATGCATGGTTCCCGAAAATAACTTACGCAAATGGAACTAAAGATACATGCAACAGATTATTTTTTCCCGACTGGCCATTGTTTGTGAGAACTTTCAACGAAAATAATTGTTATACAATTACAGGCGGGGTAAAAATTTTAAAACAAAAAGCCATCAATAAATGGAGAAGTTTATTGGGTTTTTGGAATGGTTCATGTTTTGGTTTTACCCAATCAAGCTTTATGATATGGGATAGTATTCAGCGATTTAAAGCTGCATTTCCTGATGTCGGTCCTTGGGATGCATCAAACAAGCTTTATCTTCTGCCAATCAATGATAACAACAGACTTTGTATTAACGAGCTTATGATAAAGCAATATCAGAAAGCATTTTTCAGGCATATAAACACTGATGGAAATCTGACTCCTGCACAAACGCTGGGTAATCTAAAAAAAATGATTCTTGATAAAAGCAAAGATGAACAGGGATTGTGCTTCCTTAACCAGAACCCGGGAGGCGGCGGGCATATTGTAGATCCGTATAAAGTAGAAGTTGATTCGCTTAATTCAAATTTTGAATGGATATATATTTATGACAATAATTGCCCAGGTAATGCGACAAGAAAAGTGATAGTTGATAAAACTCTCAACTGTTGGTATTACGATCTTGCAGTAAATGCAGGTGATCCTCCTTCCCAGTGGGGCGGAAATCTTGCAAATCAGGGAATGTTTATAACATGGCCATGCAGTTATTTTTACAGCCAGCCCATTGTTGATTCGGTAAAAAAATCA
>JBBAAT010000299.1:0-3578 GCA_041658145.1 Bacteroidales bacterium
GGTTTGAGTTTTTTGGGTGTAGGGGTACAGCCACCGATGCCATCATGGGGAACCATGATCAAAGAGCATTATGCATATATTATCCTCAACTCTGCCCACCTGGCAATATTGCCCGGAATAGCCATCATGATTATGGTACTTTGTTTTATGCTTATCGGTAATGGTCTGCGTGATGCTCTGGATACAAGGACTGTAAACAGGTAGAATTATATTTTTGTGATCTTCCTGAAGCAGATGCTATTCCCCAGTTTTATCTTTAAAATATAAATTCCTTTTGAAATTGTACTAATATCAATACCTTTTTCTGATTTCGAAATTAACTGTGAAGCAATAATATTACCGGCAATATCGTAAAGTTCAATTTCTGCTTTTTTATGATAATCTATAATGTCAATGTTGATATTTCTGCTTGCAGGATTTGGATAAATCATAATATTTGCATTTGATATTTCAGATAATGAAGTTGTCAAAAAATCATTCGTGCAAAAGCCAGGACTTTCTGTTTTGGTAGTTGAGGGTTCACCAATGATCGGTCCTGATATCACTGTGTTAAAATTATTTAGCAGTGTATTGAAGTCGGCATGAACTGCTTGTTTTATTACTGTATTGCCTGAAACATTGGCATGAATATAAGTCCAGTAATTTCCACTTATTGAATCAAAAAAACCACATGGAACCCCACCCTGGTATGTAAGCATCCCGTCAGTAAGATTAGGCATTGCAGTATAAATGCCATGAAGCGAATTGCTTTGACATGCATAAGTACTTCCACCTCTTGATATGTACATAATATATTTATCGCCATTGAAAAAAATATCAGGATCGGAAGCGCTACCTGATGGTATTGAGATAAGTGTTCGATGCCCACAATTTTTAACAAATTGAGCTCCATCGGAACCAGGAATTTCAGTAGCAGAATCAAAATATTTTATACAAGGATAAGTCTGGCAACCGGCAGGATCCTGTCCCATGGGATTTCCTGTAGAGTTCAGGAAGAAAAGAACTATTCTGCCCGCACTATCCACATAAGCGGAAGGATCTACAAATTGAACCTGTCCTCCTATGCTATCCGTTATAGATACAAAAGATGTGTTAGAATCCCATGTATCGGTTGAGTTATCATACCTTTTAACTTTTCCCGGAGTATAGAGATATAATTTATTTCCTCTTATGACAACATCCGGCACGCTGCCATTGTATGATATAAAATTTAGAACAAGAGTCCAGTTTATTCCATCATCAGATTCAGCAAGGTTCACCATGTGATCTTGAAACCCCGTGCAACTTGCATCACAGGTGAGAAACGACATGATATATTCTTTTGTGAAAGGCTGTGCAAAAGATGGTATCACAAAAAATAATATGAAAACCGCAACAGTTAAATATTTTTTCATATTAACAGGATTTATACTGACAAATGTTAAAAGAACGCAGTTTATTTTGTTTTCCTCAGGATATAGTTCCCGATGCCACATGAAAGGCATTGTTTTAAATTGCAATAGTTGTTTTTCAATTCGAGCAACGCTTGTGTGTTTGATGCAGTATTTACAGGCAGACCAAGCAATTTCCATTTTGTTATAACGGAATTTTTCTCGCCATCTAATTGCTCAAGAAACCTGATAGCCCTTTCCTTGTATTTTTCTTCCTTTTTCTTTTGGCCGAATACAAAGAGAAAAGGTATAACAGTGTTGATGATAAGATTATCAATAGCTGATTCGCCAATCTTTTTAGATCTATTTGGGGATCCCTTGCCAAATACATAATGTGTTTGCCAGTATTCGGAGCATTCAGCGCCAAGCAAAATTTTAATTTCGCTTAGTCTGCGGGATTCAAGTATGTTGGAAAATAAATGAGAGGATTTATGAAGCAATGCAGCAAACTGCGCTATTCGAATAGTGGGGAAGCCTGACGGATTAAGCCGCAGAAATTTCCATAAATGGCCATTGATAGGTGAAAGGTTAAATTTCTGTTTTAGTATGGAATATTCGTATCGAAGTGCAGAAGGATATTTTTCTGTTAAATTATTTTTGAGAAGACCTGCCTGCCCGAAAAGTATTGCCTCAATTTGTAAAAGATTATTTTTATGTTTTGCAAGGCATGAAAGGGCAGTCGATTTAGCAAGCATTTCAAAAGGTTCAGAATTCAATTTAAACCCGAAATTCCTTGCAATATGAACATAGAAGGCTTGTTCCCAGTTGTTTTTTGTATTTTGAAGTGTAAGATTTATTAACTCTGCTTTTTTCTCTAACCTTTCTACTGCCAAACGATCCAGCCATGATATCAATATAAGCTGATCTGTATGTTTTATTTGTTTCTGGCAGGGTATCCACTGTTTGCTGTTAATAATATTTTTGTACTTATCGTATATTCCTTGTGGAATCAGATCTTTAAGTTCAAGCACGGGGATGGATTCGTTGTTGCTGCGTGTAGCTGTATAATCATTGTTATACACAACATGCAGAATAATGTTATTGTATGATTGATCTTTATGATGATTGTGTCTTAGCCAGTCTGATGCGTTGATATGTATCTCTATATTACCTGCCCAGATGGTATTGCCGATCTTGATTCGTGCATTATGAAAATCAGGTCCGCCATCGGTATTGTGTTCGCCTGTTTTAATGATCTCCAACTTTTCGCCTGCAGCAGTGAAAAGCGATCCTGAATCAAAAAGACGAAATTCCCAAATGTAATGCAGAAAATTTTCGTTCATAAGATAATTTGTACCAATTTAAAGGCGTAAATATAAAAATTCTCTTTTTAATAAAAACATTATTGTTAATATTTCTGTTGATATATTCTTTCTTAATGGTCGGATTTCGGCAATGGTTATGCTTAATTTTGTTAAAAATTCTGAAAAATGAAACCTGATCTTATGCCCCGGATTTGTTTGATTTTTTTTATAATGGGCTTTTACGGCTTACAGATTTCTTTTGCACAGGACAATAAGATTTATACAACACCTGCTAAAATGCCCATATACCCAAGTGGTAAATTAGCTCTTGCAAAATTTTTAAAGGATAATGTTAAATATCCTGAGGAAGCAAAAGCAGCAAATATCAAGGGAATAGTAGTTGTTTCATTTATTGTTGAAAAATCCGGCGCACTCACGAGTATTGAAGTTATTAATGGAATAGGAAAAGGTTGCGATGTGGAAGCTCTCAGAATAGTGAGAAAGATGCCAAAATGGTATCCGGGTTCAGTAGGAAGGAAGCCGGTAAGAGCGCTGTATAAACTATCAATTGCTTTTCCGCAAACGTAATTATACTGAATCCTGACAGGGAAACCAATTGCCATGACTTAAAAACCGTAAACCCTGCCTACCGGGCAGGCAGGCTGATTACTTTCATTATAAAACTGATATTATGAAGATACAATTTTTAGGCGCTGCCAGAGAGGTAACCGGAAGTAAACACCTTTTGACTCTTGAAAACGGGAAAACCATTCTGCTCGATTGCGGTCTTTTTCAGGGAAAAGGCGAAGAAACGGAAAATTCAAACAGGAAATTAAATTTTGATCCTGCCTCAATTGATTACATTATCCTTTCGCACTCTCATATTGATCATTCCGGCGCCTTG
>JBBAAT010000300.1:0-3565 GCA_041658145.1 Bacteroidales bacterium
AAATTTCTTCTGAAACTCGAATATTGTAAGGCTCTTGAACCTTTGCTCCATATATTTTGGTATTATTCCCACAATATTACTCATTTTAGTGTTATTATCTAAGTGCCTAATTCAATATATTTAATAGAACACAGATAACACTGATTCGACTGATAATCACTGATAAAATCAGTGCAAATCATAAATATCAGCGTCATCAGTGTTCCATTTTTTATTTCTTAATCGTTTATTTTCAATGAAATATTCTAATCTTTAATTCGCATTATTTCCTGATTTTTGAAATAATATGGTTAAGTTCTTTGTCGGACCTGAAATGCACGATAAGAGATCCTTTTCCTTTACTGTTTCTCTTCAGATCAACTTTCAAACCGATATATTTACCTGCTTGTTCTTTTATCTTCAGATATTTTGGATGCAGAGCAGGAGTGATTTTCTTTTTTTGAGTAAGTTTATAAGGTTCACTATCAATGTTTCTGGCAATTGCCTCTGTTTCGCGTACAGAAAGATCCTGTTTAATGATATCGTTATAAATAGCAAGCTGAGTATCAATACATGGGACATTGATAATTGCTCTTGCGTGCCCCATGCTTATTAAATTGTCTTGTATGCCCATCTGAATGGTAGCAGGAAGTTTAAGTAATCTCAGGTAATTGGTAATAGTGGATCTGTTCTTTCCTACTTTTTCGCTCAGTTCTTCCTGGGTGAGGTTGCATTCGTCTATCAGGCGCTGAAAAGAGAGAGATATTTCGATTGCATTCAGATCTTTTCTCTGGATATTTTCAACGAGTGCCAGTTCCAGCATTGCATGATCGTTGGCTGTCCTGATGTAGGCAGGTATTACATCCATTCCTATAGACATGGATGCTTTTAATCTACGTTCACCGGTAATAAGTTGGAATTTGTCATCGTTGGTCAGCCTGACAGTGATAGGTTGAATGATGCCCTGTTCTTTTATAGATTTTGCAAGTTCTTTCAGCGATTCATCATTTAAGTAAGTTCTTGGCTGAAAAGGATTGGCTTCAATCCTGTTAATTGGAATGTTGGCAATAGCTCCTGCAATAATAGTATCGGAAGGCTTACGAAGCTGATAGGTGATTTCGTCTATTCCCGAATTTTCGGGCAAGGCGCCAAGCCCTTTTCCTAATGCTTTTTTCTTAGCGTTCATCCGTTATGTCGATTTTTTTATCAGTTTCTTTAATTTTTGTCATACTGTTTTTTTGCAATATTTCTCTTGCCAGGCATAAGTAATTAACAGCGCCCTTGCTATGTACATCGTACATGATGATAGTTTCTCCAAAGCTAAGAGCTTCACCTAATTTAACATTTCTTGAAATGATTGTGTCAAAAACCATCTGCCGGAAATGTGTTCTGACTTCTTCCACTACTTGGTTTGACAGTCGTAAGCGAACGTTGAACATGGTAAGTAAAATGCCTTCGATACTAAGGTCGGCATTGATTCGGGTTTGTACTATTTTAATTGTATTCAGCAGTTTGCCAAGTCCTTCTAATGCGAAATATTCGCACTGTACAGGTATGATAACGGAATCCGCCGCCGCCAATGCATTCACTGTTATAAGACCGAGAGATGGAGAACAATCAATAAGAATGAAATCGTAATAGTCCCTGAGTTTATTGATAATCTTTCTCATCATTTTTTCTCTGTTGGGCTGGTTAATTAATTCAAGTTCAGCGCCAACAAGATCAATATGTGCAGGTATCAGGTCAAGATTAGGTGTAGATGTGTTCAGAATAATATTTTTGGGTTCTACATCATCGATGATACATTCATAAATGCTTGTCTTGATATTCTTTGGGTCAAAACCAATTCCCGATGTGGCGTTTGCCTGTGGATCTGCATCTATCAGCAATGTTTTATGATCCAGCACAGCCAGACTTGCCGCAAGGTTTATAGCTGTAGTGGTTTTCCCAACTCCTCCTTTTTGGTTTGTGATTGCAATTACTTTGCTCATACCCTAAATTTGATAATTAAAGTTACTGTTCCGGTTATTGGTCTTGGCTGCCGGTTTGAATAAAAATGGTCATTAGTTTTTGGTCAGGGCAGTTGGTTTGGTTAAAAGTCAATGGTTAATGGTACTAACCCAAGACCATTAACCTAAAACCAAACTGGCTGCTATAGACCATAAACCTTCAACCAAAATAGTTATCTTTTTTCCCCCATGACCAAAACCTTAAACTAAACCGGTTGCTCTGACCATAAACCTTCAACCCAAACAGTTCAAATTATATGTTTCACCGATTTTAAGTAAAATCAGTTTTTTCCCCACTCTTTTAAATTTTTCTATAGCTTCGTTTTTATCGATTGTAATAATTGGAAAGGTGTCGTAATGCATACCAAAAATAGTTTCGCAGTTTATCATATCGGATGCAATAATAGCATTATCAACGCCCATTGTAAAATTGTTTCCGATAGGCAGCATTGCAAAATCAATCGACCTGAATTCGCCTATCAGTTTCATGTCGTACATAAGCCCGGTATCTCCGGCAAAATAAAAGTTTCCTTCGCACGATTGGATAAGGAAACCACCCGGATTTCCTCCATAAGTGCCATCGGGAAGTGAACTGGAATGAACCGCATTGACATATTTTACATCACCAAAGTCGAAAGAATATTTTCCGCCGATATTCATGGAATGTCCCTGAGATACGCCATGTTTTTGCAGCCAGTTTACTATTTCAAAATTTGAAATAATCGTTGCGTTTGACTGAATGGCGATAGGAATAGCATCAGCAATATGGTCATGGTGACCATGGGAAACAAGAATATAATCCGGTCTTATTTTTTTGATATCAATGATACTTGCAAGAGGATTTCCACTGATAAAAGGATCGAATAACAACTTTTTACCATTGATGCTGATCTCAAAACAAGCGTGTCCGTAATAATTAATTAACATAATATGTTGAAATAATATAACTACTCAAGCAATGGAATAGAACGCTGATGACGCAGATTGCTTAAGATTAAATATGATTTTTATCTTGTTCATCATAAAATTTAAGATTAAATATGATTGTATTTTATCTGTGTTTATCTTAATTATCAGCGTCATCAGCGTTCCATTTATTTTTTCATCGGCTGTGTAGTTACGAAATAATATCAGTTTTTAAGCGACAGCAAATTTAAAAAAATAAGTTCTTGACTTCATGAATATTTATGAACAATGGAGATAATTGTCATTATAACGATAAAAAAAGCCGAACCTGTGAAGATTCAGCTGCAAAAAATATAAAAATATGAAAGTTTATTTTTCTTTTTCTTCTTCTTCTTCTTCTTCTTCTTCTTCTTCTTCTTCTTCTTCTTCTTCTTCTTCTTCTTTACTTCCTGATACTTCTTTCAGGTCGTCAAAAGAAACATCCGAAAATTCAGATATTTCAGATTTTTGGAGTTCGGGGGTTGTAATAACCGGACGGTTGCCGGTTTTGATGAACTCAATCACTTCATTCAATCCATTGGAAAACTTTTCAAAATCTTCTTTATAAAGAAACAACTTGTGTTTTTCGTAATGAAATTTACCATCGTCATCACTGAACTTTTTTTTACTTT
>JBBAAT010000301.1:0-3546 GCA_041658145.1 Bacteroidales bacterium
AAACTTCGGCAGTAATTTTTTTCTTTTCAGGGGAAAGCGAGTTATCAGGCAGGTTTATTTCATCGGCTGAAGATAAATGAAGCAAATGCAGGCGGGTATTGTGTTTCACTGCAAGTTCAACAGCAAGTGATGATGATTTAAAACACGCTTCGGAACTCCTTATTGCAGGGTGAAGAAAAACAGGAATATTTTCACCATAAATTGCTTTGTATTTTTCAATATTTTCCCTGATTATTTTTTCATCTTCGCAATGAACCGCTATCAGGCTTGAAGAAAGGGAAAATATTTGCTGCAGGGCATTCATATCGTCAACAAGCATATTTCCTGTGGATGAACCCATAAAAACCTTAATGCCGCATACAGTACTGTTATCAATTTTTTTAAGTTCATCAATGTTATCGTTTGTTGCCCCGATGTAAAACGAATAATTTACAAGCGATTTTTTTGATGCCAGTTGAAATTTTTCTTCTAATAAATCTCTCGTTATGGCATTAGGAATGGTATTAGGCATATCCATGAAAGAAGTAACACCGCCTGCCACTGCTGCTTTTGATTCCGTATAGATATCTGCTTTATGAGTAAGTCCTGGTTCCCTGAAATGAACATGGTCGTCGATAATGCCTGGAAGTAAATACTTTCCGCCGGCATCAATTACATGAGCATTTGATGAATTAATTTTTGCTGCAGGATTTTCAATTACTTCCTTTATCAGGCTGTTTTCAATAATAACAGAACCTCTGAAAATTCTACCTTCATTGATAATATTAGCATTTGTGATGATATATTTCATACCATTCTGAGTATAATAATTTACTAACTGATGTTACGCAAAAGAAAGTTAATAAGCCCCAAGTTCCAAATTTCAAGTTCCAAATTCAAAGGATAATAAAACAGCAAGGAAAATGGAAAAGAAAAATGATCTGTGTGAAAGATTATTGCGGTTTGCGGTGGATGTCATTTTATATCTTCGTACAGTTAAAAATACCTATTTGGTAAATGAATCATCAGAAATTAAACGCATACCCGCTTCCATTCAGAATAAGCTATCCATTTTATTTTTCTTGGGTCTTTGGATTTGGAATTTTGGGCTTGGGATTTCTTTTACACAAGAATTTATATACATAACATGAGTTACTAAGCATCCATTATGCTTCAAATCTTTTGTATTTTTTAAAAAGGCTTTTCAGCCTAAGCGACATTACACCCAAAAAAGCTTCTTTAAAAATGCCTTTACTCATCTTGGATTGCCCTTCTGTGCGATCGGTAAAGATAATAGGCACTTCAACTATGTTAAATCCTAATTTCCATGCAATGAATTTCATTTCTATCTGGAAAGCGTAACCTATTAATTTGATCTTGTCTAAATTTATGGCTTCAAGAACTTCTCTTTTGTAACATTTAAAGCCGGCAGTAGTATCTCTAATCTTCATGCGGGTAATACACCGTACATAAGCCGAAGCATAGTATGACATAAGCATGCGGCCCATTGGCCAGTTCACTACATTCACTCCATTGATATAGCGTGAACCAATAGCGACATCGGCATTTCCACCGGTACAGGCATCATATAGCTTTATCAGATCTTCGGGATTGTGAGAGAAGTCGGCATCCATCTCAAAAATGTATGAATAATTCCTTTTAAGCGCCCACCTGAATCCATGGATATAAGCAGTACCCAAACCGAGTTTGCCTGCTCTTTCTTCCAAAAACAGCCTGCCGGTAAATTCGGGTATCATGCTGTGAACAATATTTGCAGTGCCATCAGGAGAATTGTCGTCAATAATCAGAATATGGAATTCTTTTGACAAGGAAAAAACCTTGCGGATTATTTTTTCAATATTCTCGCACTCTTTATAGGTTGGTATTATAACAAGACTATCAGACACAAAAATTTAAATTTGTTTGTAAAAGTAAATAATATTTCAATAAAAAAATAATTGTTGTACGACGAAAATAAAATCTTTAAAATTTACCGCATTATTTTTCGACTGCTACTTCTGATAATACTTCATTCAACCGGCGCTCCATTCTTGCCTTATAATTCCCCTTATGATAAGAATATCCGACTATAAGCGGCATTGCAATCGTTGCTTCTGAATATACCATTTGTTCGTAGGTAGTATCCACTTTACCCCAGGAACTAGCTTCTTTAAGCGTTGAGCCTGAAAGGGCGCCATCTCTTTCGTCGGCAACGGTAATCTGAACGGCATATTTATGCATAGGGACATCATAATCGAGAACTTCAGCAGCAACCACAATATCCTGAACAAAGTTCTTAGGAACACCGCCGCCTATCATAAAAATCCCGGATGTTGTGTTGTTGATCTTTATTTTAGTAATTTCAAGAAAATCCCTTGCAGAATCAATACTAACCTGTTTATCCGGGTTATGCCATTGATGATGAACCAAACCAAAACCGGCAGAACAATCGGAAAATGCAGGAACAAATACAGGCACTCCTTTTTTGTAACATTGATAAACTATTGAATTCTCTCTGTATACAGCGTATTTATCATTTTCTTCCAGAAATTTCCCCATTTCAATAATAAACTCCCTGGATGAATATGGTTTAGGTGGAAGATTATTTGCGATTTGTCCGATTGTTTCGTCACAAATCCTTAATTCGCCTTCATCAATAAATGTGTCGTAAATTCTGTCGATCATGAGTTCACGCAAATCGGAGTCATTTACAAAAGGAGTTCCATGGTAATGCCTGAAACCCAAAGCTTCAAAAAAATCCTGATCAACAATGTTAGCTCCCGTTGAAACAATAACATCGACCATATTGTTTTTAATCATATCAACAATTACCATTTTTAAGCCTGCTGATATCAGCGATCCGGCAAGAGTAAGATATATGACACAGTCCGTATCTTTCTGCATCATATCAAAGATTTTTGCGCCACGCGCAAGATTTCTTGCCTGGAAAGCCATATTGTTCATTGCATCAACCATAGGCACTATGTTGAATTTCTTTATATCAATGTGTTCTATGGTTTCTTCAAGAAATTCGGTTTTTTTCATAGGTATACTCTGAATGGTGTAAATTATTACGTTTGGGTTCCAGGTATAAGGGATAAGGAAATAGGGTATAATACGCTCTATCTTATACCTTATACCTCTATGCCTTTATTGTAATCATAAAATGCGACAATTTATCCCGTTTTTAGTATAATACTCTTAGATTCTTTTTACTTAGCAGCAAACCTACATGAATTTTAATAAATACACAAACCTACATGAATTTTCAAAAATACACAAATACCTTATGAAAAAAATCTTTACTGTTCAGGTTGTCCAAGAATTTCTGATATTCCATTTTATACCAAACCAAATCTGGTTTCAGGTTGAAAGGTTGAGCGGCTGGAAACCAAACCAGTCGCCCAACCTATTAACTTAATACCTGAACAATAACAAAAAATCAATGAAATAATTGTGAGATAAGTGTTGTAAAAAAAAATAAAAGGTTTATCTTTGCTGTCCTAAAAAATTGAAAAGCGATGAAAAGAACATTCCAGCCTTCACAGAGAAAAAGAAGAAATAAAC
>JBBAAT010000302.1:0-3531 GCA_041658145.1 Bacteroidales bacterium
TGGTCATTTTGGAAGAGATACATTTAAAAGAAATGTAATGATTGGCAGTAACGGCAAACAAACAATGAAAGAAGTTGAATTCTTTGGATGGGAAAAATTAGATTACGTTAATAAGATTAAGAAAGAGTTTAAACTCAAATAAAAAAAGAGGCTGTTTCGTTTTGCCTTTTGCGACAGTCTCTTTAGTGTTTGTCAATAAAGTCGTCATTGCGAATCCCGCATGTGCGGGATGAAGCAATCTAATCATTGTGTGTTAATAGATTGCTTCGTCGTACCTTCTCGCAATGACGTTTTGTATTGACATTACAGGCAGGCACTATTCACTATTACCTTACGATCAGTTTTTTTGTTAAGATAAGTTTGTCATCAACATAGAAACTGTAAAAATAAATTCCACTTTTTATATCGGTAGTGTTTACTAATAGTTTTCCTTCCGGGTTATTGATTTCTATTTCTTTTACAGGAAACCCAAGTATATCCCTTAAAACAAATTGTGCATGTACAGTGTTTTCAGGAAAACCATACTTGAATGATGTGTAATTTATTGCAGGATTCGGGTAAGGATTTGAAATATTAATTTTTGATAATGTGTTTTCACTGATTCCGGCAGGAGTACCGTTGAAATGAACAACTACCCATGCTGAATCATCTTCATTGTCCACATTAAAAAACACAAAGGTAATGATGCTTTCTCCTAAATGGCCTTTTGGCCAATAATCACCAGAAAAGGTAGTGTCCAATGTATTTGGCACCAGCGTAGATGATGTGGTTGAAATAAATACTGTTGAAAGGAAGCATTGTCCTGCAAAACACATGTTGCATGAAGTTTCCGGAATAAGGCTGTTTTCTATTTTCTTTGATTTTATAGTAACGGTACCGGATGAAATGTTTTTAACATCAATACCAATCGACATCAAAGTACCGGTTAATGTATCACCCCAAACATGAAAAATTGTACCATTCGGAATAGTTCCTGAATTATAGGAAATTTGTAAACTCTGTGACATCGCGGAGTTTGTAATAATAACCGCACAGAGTATGATCAAAGAATGAAAATGTTTTTTCATAAGTATTGAATTCAATTGCAAATATAATTCAAAAATCATAAAAAAGCAACAAAAATCTTATATATTTATTAAACTACTATACATTTTTAAAGAAATTCCTCGCTATCCCTGCCTGTACTGCCGCTTCGGCAGGCAGGGCTACCAATGACATCTTTTTTCTTATGAAAATTATTAGCGTGAAAAACCTCCTTATCCCATTTGTCATACACCCACTAAATTATACTTTTTTGTCATTAATCAACGGGCGTGAAATAGTCTGCCGTGGCGAATTAGAGGTGTCCTTAATTTGATAAGTATTTTTTGGTTTATAAATAATAAAAAAATGTTTAATCCATGAGAAAAAAAATGATTTTTCTAATTTTGGGATTATGTTTTATCCCAACTTAAAATCAGCACTGGATTTTCCTTAATCCGATTGATTAAAAGAAAATTATGTATATTTGTATTAATTATTAACCTTCTAAACATATTCCTATGAAAAAAATAATTATAATAATAAGTATTGCTGCGTTACTTATAAATATTAACGTGGTTTTTTCTCAAAGAAATTTAAATCAAAAACAATTTAAAAGTAAATCTGGTAATTTTTCTCTTACTCTTGAGAATGCAAATGAGCCTGTACTACAACAAGGATTTGAAAATTATGATGTACAAGCAACAACAAATAATTATGCAGGAAATACGGCAATTTATGATCAATCCGGTAAGTATGCTAATACATCTACATTCAAATATTATAAAAAAGATAATGAGATTATTCTTGATGTGCATGCCCTGATGAACGTAAAAGCTTCAAGTTTTTTAGCTGTTTTTAATTTAACTCAGGTTGGCGAAACGGCTGCCAAAACAGACGACCTTATCAATTTAAGAATTAATAATTTTTTAACTGCGATTAAACAATTAGGTATTACAGATAAAGACATATATATTGATATGATTTATCTTGTTCCAACATTCGAGTTCGAAGTTCAGAAAAAATTATTCAATAAAACAACATATAATGAAATACCTACAGGATTTGAAATGCAAAAAAATATTCATATCAGATTTAATGATATAAATAAAGTTGATGATATTGTTACAATAGCTGCAAAAAACGAGATTTATGATATGGTTAAAATTGATTTTTTTGTGAATAATACAGAAAAAATATATGATAGCCTCAGAAATAAATCGGTAGAAAATATTAATAATAAACTATCATCATTAAAAAAGCTTAATCTGAATCTAAGCGACAAATATCAGATTGTTAGTGAATCTTCTTATGCTATTTACCCTGAAACACAGTATTCCGACTATGATGCATTTGTAAGTCAATCAATTGAAGCAGTAAAAAAAGAATCAGGAGTTAGCACAATCAGGAAACCGAAAACCGTAGCTTATGATCAGATATCTTATAACAAATATGATATTATTATTAATCCTGATATATTGGAACCGGTTGTACAATTTGTTTATTTTTTGCAAGTAAAATATACTTTAGAAAAACCTGATGTTAAAAGCAAAAACAATTATATGCTGATAACACCCAGCGGAGAGATAAAAAATCTTGACATAAAATAATAATTATATAGATACGGAGATAATTTTAAAAATTTCGTATCGGCATAAAAGCTTTGCCTATAAGGCAGTATAAGTATATTTTACTTTGGCAGGCGGGTTATATATTGGTAATCGGTATTATTTTCAGTATGCGAACAATGGAAAATCTTTCATCAGTTTATGCACATGTTCTTTTACCCCTTCTATCACTTTTTCGTTTTCAATGTTGCTGATCACTTCATCTATCAGGTCTACGATACCGGACATGTGATTTTCTTTCAGCCCTCGGGTTGTGATTGCCGGAGTTCCAACCCGCAAACCGGAAGTTGTAAATGGTGAGCGGCTATCGAAAGGAACCATGTTTTTGTTTACCGTAATATCTGCTCTTACAAGAGTATTCTCTACTTGCTTTCCGGTGATATCGGGGAATTTTGTACGCAGGTCGATTAGCATAAGGTGATTGTCGGTGCCTCCGCTGATTACTTTGTAACCCTTGCCAACAAAGCATTTTGCCATAACGGCAGCATTCTTTTTTACCTGGATGATATATTGTTTATAGTCTTCCGTCAATGCTTCTCCAAAAGCGACAGCTTTGGATGCTATCACATGTTCTAATGGTCCGCCCTGAACACCGGGGAATACAGCAGAATCAACAAGTGTCGACATCTTTTTTATTTCGCCTTTCGGTGTTGTATATCCATAAGGATTTTCAAAATCCTTTCCTATAATGATGATACCTCCTCTTGGCCCGCGGAGAGTTTTATGTGTTGTAGAAGTTATGATATGGCAATAGGGGATAGGGTCGTTTAATAATTTCTTTGCAATAAATCCGGCAGGGTGTGCAATATCTGCCATTAATATTGCCCCAATTTTATCAGCTATTTCCCTCATTCGTTTATAATCCCAATCGCGTGAATATGCC
>JBBAAT010000303.1:0-3518 GCA_041658145.1 Bacteroidales bacterium
AATAAATGGGCAATGGCAGGACTTCTGCACGACCTTGATGTTGAAATTACCAATGCCGATCCAAAAGTGCACGGATTAGAAACTGCACGAATACTGACAGAACTTGGCCTTGATCCCGACATAGTGAAAGCCATAAAACTTCACAACGAAGAAGCAGTTGATATTCAGCGGAGCAAACCATTTCATTTTGCACTTGCCGCCGGAGAAACCATTACCGGACTGATACAGGCTACCGCCTACGTGTATCCTGACAGAAAAATAGCTTCTGTAAAATCTTCTTCCGTTGTAAAACGCATGAAAGAGAAGGCTTTCGCCGCCTCAGTAAAAAGAGAAACCATAAGGGAATGTGAAAAAATAGGAATACCTTTAAATGAGTTTGCTGAAATATCAGTAAATGCCATGCGCGAAATTGCAGGAGAGATAGGGCTTTAAACCAGCAGCTACGACCGAAAACCGTAAAATAAAGAGGCTGCCCTTTTGAGACAGCCTCTTCTCTGTTTATGAGAATAAATTTGTTTTACGGCAGTTGTATAAACATAGTACCGCTATTTCCGTTCTTTTCCCAGTCAACTTTATAACGGGTTGGACAATTCGTACCGGTTACAAGATTGTTGAAATCGTCATAACCGAAAGTAACTGTCGCTTTTTTGCTATCGCCTGGAATCTGGAAAATTTTTATACCCGATACCGGATCCCATCCGCAAGTTTGTCTATGTACTACAGATTGAGTTATCTGTGTGTAAAAGTTTTCACCATCCCTGTTAACGCCCCATACTACTAAGTTTGAATAACCATCTGCCGAGCCAAATCCGTCTGTTGTTACTATAAGTTGGCCCGGAAAAGTTCCTGTAAATGTTCTTTGTCTGGTAATATTCCATGTTCTGGTAGTATTATCTTCAAATGTTGCCTGTATAGCTCCGGTAATTTTATGTACAACAGACGTTATAGTACCATTGCCAAGATCTTTTACCAAACCCCCGCTTACATTTTCGAAAGTCTTGGTTCCGTTTAGTATAACATATTTACCGTTGTCGGGAATTTTCGAGATTTTTAAATTGATTAATTTAACAGTAACTGTTGCACCAACATCAGACCAATGTGTATTAATAGGAATGGTAATTTCAACCTTTCCGTCTCTGTTTCTGGTTCCATTGCAATTAGAGCCATTAAAAGTTAAATAATATGTAACATTACTTCCGGCGGTAATGGTGGAATCAAGGATTACATTACAAGGCCAATTTAATGAGTCAATTCCTTTGTTTGTTTTCTTTGCCAGGATATCGTTTACATCATTAAGTACATCGTCCGAAGCAGACTGGATCGTTGCTTCATCGTTTGCTAATTTTTTTAATGAAGAAGGAATCTCTTTATCACTTCCTTCATTTTTGTCTTTCTTGCATCCTGCGGTGCTGATTCCTATCACAGCGATCAGGATTGCTGCTAGTTTGATTACATTTTTTGTTTTCATGGCTTTAAGTTTTAAAGATTAATAATTATTTTGTTTTTCAACTATAATACACTTGAATAAAAAACTACCCTGATGTTAAAATGAATTATTTTTTAATTATTGACCGAGAAAAATATGATTAAAAAACATTTCGTCCCCACGGGACTTCTATATAATTTGCATTGATTTATCTACCAACATCCAATCCCTAACGGGATTAAACATCAGCCCCATTAAGGGCGATATATTGGTAAAAAACAGCTCATCCATAAAACTAAGCCCCGTAGGGGCGAAATATGCTCTATTACACGGCTGATAAGTTATACGAATGTTTTATTATTTTTTTGTCGGTTAGTAGTGATATTTTTAAATTATTTTCATACACTACTTATTTTTTGTTGATACAAAAATACAAAAAATTAAGGTATAACTGTAAGCGATAAGGAAATAACACCACAAGCTGCAAAAAAACCAGCTGCACCCTCACTTAAATTAGTTGGCAAATTTCCATGGGCAGAATCAAACAACCCACCCTGCCAATTGGTCTCAGATAATAAAGCTCTGATGAATTCCGCATACTCGGAGGTAAGCGAATACCTCCTTTCCGTAATTACTGTTCCTGCGGGGAAAGAAATATTCTGTATTTCGGGTGGGAGCACCTGGCTTACATCAATGGTGGGTAATGTATAACACAACACCCTTGCTTTGCATGAATCGGGATTTTGATTCTGGTATCCTGCAACATTAGACCAATCGAGCAATATTTCCCACATGGCAAAATTCTGTGCATTATACACATTGGCAACCCATGTGATATGATACAGGTTGTTATTTTTGTTTTTTGCATATAATAAAGGCTGAAAGTTAATTCCAGCCAACATGGTGGTTTTAGCGGAATATACGTTGTTATTGTAGTTTATCAGAAGAGTATAATGCTTGCCTGCGCATCCTATGAATTTTCTCACGTAAATACCGGAATTGGCAGGTTGTTCGGTCAAAGGGTATATTGAATCTTCATCGCTGATAATCACAGTTGCTCCTGTCACAGGCTGTGGGGTTTCATTTAACTGAGTAACCGGAAAAGTGAGTTTGATGTTATGTTCTTTTTTTTCACTGGTAATAGTACCGTCAACAATAATAAGATTTTTATTTTCGCTATGTAATGTCCAGTCTGCGCGCTTTTCGCAACTGATCAGCAGGACAAAAAATAGGTATATGGTATAAAGGTATAAAGGCATTTGGTTTGTGTGTCTTATACCTCTATACCCTATACCCTTATACCCTATACCTTTATACCTAAATAGTAACAATATTTTTTTCATCAAAATTTAAAGTTATATGTAACAGAAGGTATAACGCCGGCAACATAAATGGTTGTCGGAACAAGTTCATAATCTCCGTCTAAGTTTGATGGTACATAGAACTTGCCGTTATCGTCCATAATTTTATTAAAATTCACAGAAAATGGGTTCTTCCTGCCATACGCATTATATAAAGTAAAAGTCAGGCTGTGCTGATAGCGCCTTTCGGGTTTATTTAATTTATATGTTATTGCAATATCCATGCGGTGATAGTCAGGAAGCCTGTCGTTATTTTTATCGCCATAAATAGGAACCGTATAGCCGTTATAATAGTAAAAACTTACCGGAGTACTCATAGCCCCACCAGAAACAAATATCCAGCTTGCCGAGAACGACCATCTTTTATTGGAATTATACGACATGTTCATGCAGATATTATGAGGCCGGTCGTAAGATGCAGGAAACGTTTGATCATTATTTATTCCATTAATTTGCTTAAATGTCCGCGAATAGGTATATCCAAGCCATCCGGTAAATTTTCCTTCGGGTTTGCGCAGCATAAATTCCATTCCATACGCCCATGCTTTGCCAAACCGCAATTTCCCTTCTATTAAAGGATTGAAAAGCATATTGGCATGGTCAGTATAATCAATCTGATTATAAAATTGCTTATAAAAAGTTTCCATCGAAAATACTAATTTTGATTTATCAATCCCCTGAAAATACCCTAAAGCGTACTGATCCGCTTTTTGCGGTTTTATATTTGGACC
>JBBAAT010000304.1:0-3517 GCA_041658145.1 Bacteroidales bacterium
GATACGGAATAATCACTCAGGTACTGAACGGCAAGTTTATGGTCTGTTTTTTCCAGTTCTGCGGCTGTTTTTTCTACTGCAGGCTGCATAGCGAAGAAATTATCCTCTAATTCTTTCTGAACCGCCTGAATATCCTTAATAATATAAGAATATTTTGTGTAAGCATAATTTGCCACAAGGTTGAAAATCCATGAAGCTGAATTCCAGTTGAATTTTGTAACATCAGCTTCAGCATAAGATTCAGGCATTTCCAGCATACAGCAATAAAGAGGCATATAGCAATTGGAATATGTATCGTCAACGCCATACCAGAAAACGCCACCAATTGCATCAGGCAAAAAATTACGCGATTGGGTAACAAAACTGAAAGCTGTCTGCTGGGTTGAAACAGGTCGTTCCCATCCGTATTTAGTAATAGTGTCGCCTGGAGCCTGCCAATAGAGACCTTTCCAACGATAGGGGCAGCCAAATGGTCCTGCCATAAGTCCTTTTGTCATATCGTAATCTGTTCCTTCAAAATGATCCCTCATCAGCGACATCACATCCTGCACGCTGAGTTTTTTATCAGGTTTAATAAATAAAGGATAAGGCTCTGCGCCTTTTACACCTCTCCAGTAATCGGATGAAAAATTCTGCGAAGGAGCTGCACGGCTGAATATTCTCCATACACGGCCTTCGCAAAGGAATAAACCTTCTGGCGTTAATGGGCAATATGCATCAACAAAGCTAAATTCCTTACCTGATTTAGAATCCCAGTAGCCCATCTTTTCGGCAAAAGAAAACAGATCAGTGGCATACATACAATTATCTTTGTCTTTAACCGGAACTTCACGTATCCTTGCCTGATTGGCATGTGTACAAATATATCCATCTGGCACTTTACGGGCTGCCCATACGGCGCCTTTTTCTTTTTCACCCTTTCCGATGATCTCAAATATCCATGCTTCATCAGGGTCGGAAACAGATATTGATTCTCCCTCGCTGGCGTAGCCGTATTGAGCAACAAGTTCAGTCATTACCTGTATAGCTTCTTTCGCTGTTTTAGCCCGTTGCAATGCAATGTACATCATGCTGCCGTAATCAATGATGCCATTTGGTTTCCAAAGCTCTTCCCTGCCGCCATAAGTGGTTTCACCAATGGACACCTGATGCTCATTCATGTTGCCGATTACTTTATAGGTGTGTGCAACCTGTTTGATTTTGCCAAGAAATTTGCCGGTATCCCATTCATAGACTTCAAGCGAATCATTCGGTCCCCAATCATTGG
The DNA here is from genome assembly GCA_041658145.1 of Bacteroidales bacterium. Taxonomy (GTDB): domain Bacteria; phylum Bacteroidota; class Bacteroidia; order Bacteroidales; family CG2-30-32-10; genus JBBAAT01. Next base: position 1,268 of record JBBAAT010000304.1, read on the forward strand.
CTTCCATAAAATACAAAGATTCCATAAAGCCTCCTGCATCTGCATTGTAAGTGATCATCACCGAACCGTCCTTGGAAGCGCCTTTTGATACCAATATATTCGTACAAGCTTTCGAATATCTATATCCTGAAAAAACAAAAGTCAGGAAACACAAAAAGAAAAAAGTTTTTTTGCTCATATTTTATATGTTTTTGATTACACGATAACCTTACTTACTATTTCTGCGAATACAATTCAATGATCTTTATTATCACATCAACAGCCTTCACCATGCTTTCCACTGGAAGGTATTCGTATTTTCCGTGAAAATTATGCCCTCCGGCAAAAATGTTAGGGCATGGGAGTCCCATATATGAAAGTCTTGCTCCATCAGTGCCTCCGCGAATAGGAACAACCTTAGGCTCTATACCAACTATTTCCATGGCTTTTCTGGCAGTTTCAACTACGTGAAAAACTTTTTCAACCTGCCCGCGCATGTTGTAATACTGGTCTTTTAATTCAAGGACAACAGTATTTTCGCGGTATTTCTTATTCATGTAATCAACTGTCTGTTGAATAAAGATTTTCCTTGCTTCAAATTTTGCCCTGTCGTGATCACGGATAATATATTGTATGCTGGCGTTTTCAACGGATCCTTCCATTTTTATCAGGTGATAAAAACCCTCGTAATCCTGCGTAAATTCAGGTCTTTCATTAACGGGTAACATGCCGTTGAATTCCATGGCAATGAGCATCGCATTGATCATTTTATCTTTTGCATAACCCGGATGTATGTTCCTTCCGTTAAAAATAACTTTGGCGTGAGCGGCGTTGAAATTTTCATATTCCAATTCGCCAATGCCGCCACCATCCAAGGTGTAAGCAAATTCGGCATTAAACTTTGCCACGTCAAATTTATCCACTCCGCGGCCTATTTCTTCGTCGGGTGTAAAACCGATTTTAATTGTTCCGTGTTTTATTTCAGGATGTTTTAATAAATAATCAATTGCTGTCATTATCTCGGCAATGCCTGCCTTGTCATCGGCTCCAAGCAGTGTGGTGCCATCTGATGTTATTATGGTTTGTCCTGCATATTCCTTAAGTTCGGGGAATTCTTTGATGTTGAGAATCACATTATTCTTTTTATCAAGAACAATATCTTTTCCGTCGTAATTTTTCAGGATCTGTGGATTGACGTTGGTTCCGGACATATCAGGGCTTGTATCGAGATGTGCAATGAAACCTATTGTCGGTATTTTTTTGTCAGTACCTGCCTGCCGGTCAGGCAAGTTGGCAGAGAGTGTAGCCATCAGGTAACAGTTATCGTCAAGCGAAACATCTTTTAATCCCATGGCAAGTAGTTCATCACGCAACACTTTGGCAAGGTCTAATTGTTTTGCAGTGCTGGGGCATGTCTGCGAATCTTCATTGGATTGCGTATCAATCTTCACGTATTTAAGAAAGCGGTTAAGAATTTCGTTTTTCATATAATTATAAATTAAAATTTTATGCTAACCTGCCTGCCGGTAGGCAGGGTAGGCAGTGGCGCAAGGTCGCCAAGTAAAAAATTCTAAATTCGAAATTAATCTCCTTCTTTTGCCCTGAACGACTCCCAGATAAAGTATGCAATAAGCCCGATAAACGCAATTAACGCAGTAACCTGAGCGCCAACAGAACTATCATCGCCCCATACTTTTAAATTCAATACTTCACCATCGCCTGAGAAGAAAATAATAAATGCGCCGATAACACCGAATAATGCAGCTCCGGCAATAAACCCGGAAGCTATCAGGATGCCTCTCTGAACACGTGAATTAGCAAGTTTTTTGTTCTTAGAGCTTTTTGTAAACCAATGATTCAGCAACCCGCCTACAACAAGGGGAGTATTCAGGTCGAGCGGGATAAACATACCCAATGCAAATGCAAGTGGGGAAATTTTGAGCCAGTTCACAAGAACTGAAATAATGGCTCCGATGCCAAGCAATACCCAGCTAACCCCGCCTCCCGACATCAGGGGTTCGATAATAGCAGCCATAGCGTTTGCCTGGGGCGCTGTCATTGGCCGTGTATGTTCGGGTGTTTGAACAAAACCATAAGCCTGGTTCAGAATAAATATTACAATACCTACGGTTGCAGCAGAAATTAAAGTTCCCAGAAATTTGAAAGATTGCTGTTTTGCAGGTGTGGTTCCTAACCAGTAACCGACTTTTAAATCGGTGATGAAGCCTCCGGCCATGGAAAGCGCGGTACAAACAATTCCTCCGATTATCA
>JBBAAT010000305.1:0-3515 GCA_041658145.1 Bacteroidales bacterium
AGAATATCCTGGATGGAATTGTTGAGCATGTGCCCCATGTGCAGCACTCCTGTAACATTGGGTGGCGGTATCACGATACAGTATGGTTCGCGCTCATCAGGAACAGAGCGGAAAAAGCCGTTTTCCATCCAGTATTTGTACCACTTATCCTCAACCTTCGAAGGGTCGTATTTTGTTGCAATTTCCATCAGTCAGGATTTTCAAAAACCTGTGCAAAGTTAGAAAAAATGATTTATTTTATGTTATTAAGTTACCTACTCGCTTGAAAATTATAAATGATAGGCTTTGCGTGATTTTTTAGGTCACTCAGAGAAATTCAAAAACCTTTCGGGCTTTTCTTCCAATGTAATGCTTTGTTGTTTAATATATTTGATGTGGTTTATTGTTAGTCATTCTTTTACATTATGCATTGGGATATATTAATAGCACATCAGCAAACCGAATTCCTGCAAGGCAGAAAAAGCGGGCAGGCATGAAAATCCGGCGAGCGTGTGAAAGCACATGTGTAAGCAGCTTCGGATTTTACTCATACTAGTGTCTTATTTTTAAAGGTATTCGTGAGGGCTAAAGCCGTTCTTGATTCTTAGGTTCTTTCTCATCAAGGAGAAAGAACGAAAAAAATATTTTTAACGATTTAGTGAATATTTATCAGTCAGCTTCGACACGTCCCGAAAAGGGGACGGCTCTGCCTGACTGATAATTGAAGAGAACTCTTAATTATTAATGATAATTTTTTTCAGCACCTTAAAAAAAGAAAACATCTATATTTGCAAAAAGGTAATACCTGTTAATGAAAAAAATAGCCCTCATCATATTATTATGTTTACCCTTATTATCGCTGGCCGACGGAACCACCGACAGCCTGAAATATGCGCTGACAAAGGCTTCGGGAAAAGACAAAATAAATATTTTAAATCAACTTAATATTCAGGTTCGTACTACCGAGCCAAAAGAAGCATTAAAATATTCAGAACTCGCATACACATTTGCTCTCAAATCCAAGGATACTGCAGGAATGGCTATGTCATTGAAAAATACAGGACTTGCTTTTTATTTTATGGGTGATTATAAAAAAGCTATCACTAATACTGAAAAGGCTCTTGTTTTATTTAAAAAAATACCTGATAACACAGGCATTTCGGCATGCAATAATAATCTTGGACTTTTTTATTCAGAGTTCGGAAAATATAATCAGGCTTTATATTTTTTTCAGCAATCTTTAAACATTGACCAAAAGAAACAAGACACATCAGGGGTTGCAGAAAGCTTTGTCAATATTGGGCAAGTGTATCACCTTCAGGGTAATTATGTTAAGGCGCTTGAATACTATAAAAAATCTCTTGAACTTGTTCAGGCAATAGATGATGATTATAATACTGGCCTTTCATTAATCAATATTGGCGCATTGTACAATGGAACTAATCAATATGCTAAATCGTTAACCTATTATAAAAAAGCTTTAGAAATTTTTTCAAAGTTGAATGACAAGTATAATGTTGCTTTGTGTTACAGCAATATTGGATCTTCTCTGCTTGATGGCGGAGAGATTGAAAATGCAAAACTAGTTCTTGATAAAGCGCTTTCCCTAAGGAAAAGTATTGGTGATAAAAGTGGGATGGCCCGAACTCTCCGCAACATTGGACTTTATTACGAAGTCAAAAATGAGGAAGACAGCGCCTCGAACTATTTTTTTAAATCCATTATGCTCGAATTGGAACAAGGTAATATAGCCGATGTCGCTACCCTTCTTAAAGACAAAGGTGCCCACTATTCAAAAAAAGAAGCATACGAAATCGCTATCGGGTTTTTTCTGAACAGCCTTGAATTTGCAAGAGAAATCAATTCTCCGCCTATTATAAAGGATGATTACATGGAGCTATCTGAAACTTATGCCAAAATCAGGGATTTTGAAAATGCTTACAAATACAGCAAACTTTATATTGATATCAATGACAGCCTGAATACATTGAATGCAGGGCTTTTTAGCAAAGATGAAAATATTATTAATTCAAAAGACACTACCTTAATAAAAAAACCGGAAAGCGGAAACGCAGAAGAACATAATGTTTCGTATAACCTGATATTAAAATGGGTATTTCTTTTACTTTTTATTTCTACCACAATTCTGTACATAAGAGAAAAGCGAAAGAATAAAAAAAATAGCTGCAACATAAACTAAAAAACTTATGAAAACTATCAAAGTACTTTTTATTTTATTAGTTATTTTATCAATAAAAGCAAATGCACAAAAAACTGACACTTCAATCTCTAAAAAAACCGATGTTGTATTAATAATTGTGGAAGTTATGCCTTTATATCCTGGCGGGGAGGAAGCAATGTTCAAATTCATTGGTGATAATACTATATACCCAATTATTGCAAAAGAAAAAGGAGTTTCAGGAACTGTAATTGTAACTTTTGTAGTTGAAAAAGACGGTAGCATTTCTAATGTAAATCTATTAAAAGATATCGGAGGAGGTTGCGGTGAAGAGGCTGTGAGAGTTGTGAAAGCAATGCCAAGATGGATTCCCGGAAAACAAAATGGCGTTAATATTCGGGTTCAGTATAATTTACCAATACGATTTACTCTTGGTAATGAGAAGGAACAGAAAAAAACAAAGAAAAAACAAAAATAAACTCTTTGCTGACACTCATTTCATAAGAAGAAATTCGAAAAAAAATAATTCTTATACTAATGTTGTGTTAAGAGTGATATGTTGAATAGATTACTCACAATTATTTATATTTTTTAAGGTGTTCGTGATCGCTTCGCTAAGTTGCTTCGTCGTTCCGTTAGCTATCGGAACTTCTTACAATGACGTGCTGTCTAAACATCTGATAATTAAGCTATTGCATTTTCATTTTTTTATAGCAAATTTATAAACGTCATTCGTATTTTTTCCTTTGACTTCCCAAAGGTGGAAACTCGCAATGACGTCATTGCGAATCCGACGAAGGAGGATGAAGCAATCTTACATCGTGGAAATAAGCTTAACATGACAGTAGTTTTTCCCAATCAATATAGTTTTTCTCTTTTCAGCAGATAAGGAAGCAGCACTTTGCGGAAGCCTTCATTCACATTAGCTTCTACAAAGTCAACATGATACTGTCCGCATTTCAGTTTGATCAGGTTCTTATAGTCTGCCATTGATCTGCGATAATGGTCTTTTATTTCGTTGGGATGTAATTTCACTTCTTCTCCTGTTTCAAGGTCAATAAATTTATATGGCCGGTTTTCGAATTCAAAATCCATTTCTTTTGATTTATCAACCACGTGGAAAAGGATCACTTCATGTTTGTTGTGACGCAGGTGCTGCAAGGCAGATAAAAGTTCTTTTGATTTTTCGGAATTATCCATCATATCGCTGAAGATTACTACCAGCGAACGTTTATGAATGTTGTCGGCAAGATAATGAAGAGATTCTGTAGCATGCGTTTTTCGGGGGCTTTCGGTTTTAATTCTTTCAAATATTTTTTCCAGCTCAGCATAAAGCATTTTATGATGAACAGCATTT
>JBBAAT010000306.1:0-3509 GCA_041658145.1 Bacteroidales bacterium
TGAGCATTACCATTAAAATGACCTTTTACATATATTTCATTATTACTAATAATTACAGACCTTCCCCAAACATCACTTGTACCATTCATAGACCTTACCCATTTCAATTGACCATTTTTATCATATTTAGCAATAAAAGCATTTGAGGAACCATTACTGGTAATTGATGTATCGCTAAAATAAGCTGTATTCATAAAGATACCTGTTAAAAAAATATTTGATTCTTCATCTATAGTAACCCCTCTGCTAACATCCCATCCTATACCACCTGCCTGTTTTATCCAGCGATAATTACCATCAAAATCAAAACATGCTAAAAAAATATCACTAGTTCCGTTACTTACACTTACAAGTAAAGTAGTGTCAAAGTAAATACTATCTTTAAATTCCCCACTAACAAATAATAAACTCTCTGAACAAGTAATACTAACACCTGCATCAAGACCAATACCACCGGCTGATTTTGCCCATTGAAGAACACCCTCACTATTATATTTTGCAATAACAAAATCAGCGCTTCCATTGCCGGTAAATGAAAGACTATCAATATAAATTGTTTCTGCAAAACTTCCAACTACATAAATATTATCATAAATGTCAGTAACAACGGAATGAAAATATGAGCTGTTCGTACCAACCATCCTCTTTGCCCACTGAAAATTACCCAAGGTATCCATAACGGTAAGAAAAGCGCCACCGTATATGCTTATACTATTAAGAAAAATAGCGTCAAAGTAAGCGGTGTTATTATAATAACCTACAAGGATAACATTATTATTAATATTATCACTGGTAGTAATGGAGTAACCCATATCATCTCCACCACCCCCTCCATGTTTTGTCCAATCCCATGATACTGTCTGAGCGGATATAGAATAGTATAAAAAACAGACTAACAAAAACAACAGAAAATTTTTCATAATTTGGTTGGTAAATTAAAGATAATTTATTTGTCAGTAATATAAACGTAAAATATCTTCAAAAGGTTTCAAAATCCCAAATCAATTCTGATAACAAAATACAAAATTCCAAAATTGAGTCCACTCTGAAAAGTATTTTATTTGAAAATCAGCTTTGCCCCCGCCCTAAAGGGAGGCTGATTTTCAGCGACTTCTCTTTAGGGATTAAGGGCAAAAAGTCGCTGAAAAAAGAAATTGGGGCTTTTTAGAGTGGACTCAAATTTGGATTCTTATTATCTTCATTATGAAAATTATTGAATAATTACCCGTTTTACATAAATCATCTTACCCGTATCTAATTTTAGAAAATATACGCCTGGAGCTAAACCGGATACATCCAGACTGTTTTGATTCCCATTGTAAGTACGTAAAATACTGCCGTTAATACTTATAATTTCAACTTTTTCAAATTGCATTGGGGGATAACCAATGTTTACATAGCCTGTGGCAGGGTTCGGATAAACAGTAATTTCAAGCGAAGTATTTTCTTCATTATACGCCACCGAAACCGGTTCTTCCCGAATCTTTGCCACGAAAACATCGGCACTGCCATAACTTGTAACACTGCTGTCACCGAAAAACAAAGTATTGTAAAATCTTCCTGTGATATAAAGATTTCCGTTGTCATCCCTTGCAATGGAACGACTGTAATCGCCAGATGCATTCCCGGCAGTAAGACACCAAATAAGGTTGCCATCATTATCAATTTTCATCACAAAAATATCGTAACTGCCATTGCTTTGAACCGTTAAATTATCATAAACCAAAGAATCCATGAACCAGCCAGTTACATAAATATTGCCATGTTCATCAGATTCTAATGAATGATTCCAGAAATCGTCCATAATATCAAGCTTTGTCTCAATTTGTTTTGCCCATAAAAAATTACCTGACATGTCGAGTTTACAAATAAAATAATCGGAATATCCCGGACTGTTCAACAAATTGAATGGACCAAACTGGGCATTACCCTCAAAATGACCTTTTACATATATTTCATTATTACTAATAATTACAGACCTTCCCCAAACATCACCTGTACCATTCATGGACCTTACCCATTGCAATTGACCATTTTTATCATATTTCGCAATAAAAGCATTTGAGGAACCATTACTGGTAATTGATGTATCGCTAAAATAAGCTGTATTCATAAAAATACCTGTAAGAAAAATATTTGATTCTTCATCTATAGTAACCCCTCTGCTAACATCCCAGCCGGTTCCTCCTTCGCTCTTAATCCAACGATAATTACCGTTAAAATCCATACATGCTAAAAAAATATCACTATTACCATTACTAATAAGTAATGTTGTATCAAAATAAACACTATCTCTGAATTCCCCACCAACAAATAATAAACTGTCTGAACAAGTAATAGTCATTCCTGCATCAAGATCAATACCACCAGCGGATTTTATCCATAATAGATTTCCGTATTCATCATACTTGCCGATAAATAAATCACTGCTTCCGTTACTTGTCAGTGAAAAGGTATCTATGTAAGTAGTTTCGGTAAAATGGCCTGTGAAATAAATATTCTTATTCTGATCTGTTGTAATCGCTTGTACACAAGAAGTGTTTGTACCTGTAATTTTTCTTACCCATAGTATATTCCCAAGACTGTCATATTTTGCAATAAAACCTCCACCGTTGTATGTCATACTTGTAATCTGCAGATAATCGAAATAAGCCGTCGAATTAAATAAGCCACCAACGATTATGTTTGCATCAGAATCAGTAGTAATACAATGGCCCACATCATCACTAATGCCTCCTCCATAGTTAGCCCCATCCCATGATACTGTCTGAGCGGATACAGAATAGTATAAAAAACAGACTAATAAAAACAACAGAAAATTTTTCATTATTTTATAATACCTTATTATGGGAACCTCTAAAAACTAATTTTCAGATGTTTTTTACCCCGCCCCTAAAGGGTGAAACATCTGAAAATCAGCCTCCCTTTAGGGTTAGGGGTAAAGCTGATTTTCAGTTTTTAGAGATGCCTTTATTTCAAAATTATCAGTTTATCTGTAGCAATAATCTCATCACCGACACTAAATCTATAATAATAAACCCCGTTGGAAAACAATTCTCCGGAATTGATAAAGGCAAGATGATTTGATGCTTTCAGAGGATAAACGGCGACGATATCCCCATTTATTGCATAAATAGTTAACATACCATCCTGTTCACCCGGAAAGCTGTATTCAAGCGTCATATTACCATCGTTGGGATTAGGATATAAATTAATGACCGGAAAATCATCTGTGTTTTCTGTCGTGATGCCAGGCATTTTCAGGTTTTCGTCGCCCTGTTCGCCTTTTTTAATCGGATGAATATAGATTTCTTCCTTTGACAGTTCAAGTGCAACCTGTGCCTTGGCGGCAATAATTTTACCGGAATTGGCAACGGTACGAACTTTTTCCTCCTTCAGGATATCCATTTCATGGATGGTTTTGCCTTCTTCCTTCAGGTCTACCATGGTCTTCATCATATCGGCAAACTGAGCATCCTCATCAGGTTCGGTGCTTTCCAATACAATCT
>JBBAAT010000307.1:0-3488 GCA_041658145.1 Bacteroidales bacterium
TATAAAAAAGCCTAAAAATGCAGTAGAAAAAATATTAGATTTTATCCTGATTCTCTGTAAATATTTTATTCGGGCGCTTGCAATATTTATCGGAATCATTTTTATAATGGTAGGAATATTTCTTGTGATCGGATTGATCGGGTCTTTCATAAGCTCAACTGATGTAATATGGATATCGTCAATGGGTATATCCAACTTTTCTTTCCCTGTTTTTCTGAAATTATTTATAGGATCTTCGGAACAGATCACATTAGTATTAATAGGTCTTGCACTATTTATCGGCATTCCTTTGATCATGCTGGTATATAATGGCGTCAAAATGATATTTGGATATAAATCTAAAAAACGTTTTATCGGGATATCCTCATTTACCTTATGGTTTGCAGGCCTTATCCTTTGTATTATTGTAGGGTTAAATGTTCTTCATAATTTTTCACATAAATCAATTATTACAAAGAAAAACACACTTATACAACCATCGAACAACCTTTTAAAGATTTATATAAAAAAGGATAATATAATCAATTCGATTTCCGAATACGAAACAAAATTTGTGATTGGACAATGGAATTTAGTCTCCGTAAATGATAAGAGTATTCGTTTCGGCATGCCTGAATTAAAAGTAACAAGCAGCGAAAACGAAAATTATCAGCTAATAATTAATTACAGCTCTAAAGGTGCAAATAAAGAAGATGCAGAAAATCATATAAAAAAAATTGATTTTAAATTCATACAAAATGATACTTCTTTAGTTCTTGATCCTTATTATATACTTCCGGAAAATGAAAAATGGCGCGGACAAAATATTATTATGATTTTAAAAGTACCTCTCTGGAAAACGATATATTTAAGTCCCGAAACATCATCACTCCTCCATTATGATTCGGAAAGTTTATTTTTTGATAAAGACCTTTCAGGAAAAAAATGGATCATGACTGATAACGGATTAAAAGAATATGCAAACTATTCCACTATTCCAATAAATGATACTATCAAAAAAAATAAAGAAGATTCATTAAAAAAAATCAAAAAATAAGAAAAACTAAAAACTATGAAAAACTACAAAAGCATGAATTGGAAACTATTTGCAATTCCAACATTTTTGGTTATTGTAATATTAACGGGTTGCATTTTTAATGTAAACTGCAAAAAAGGAAATGGCAATATTTCCAAACAAGGGCGTAAAATAACAACATTCGATGCAATAGATGTATCGGGTGCATATAACATTATTTTAAATCAAGACAGTGTTACCTCTGTTTATGTAGAAACAGACGAAAACCTGCTTCCATTAATTAATACAACGGTTGAAGGGGGGAAATTAATTATTGAAAACAAGGACTCGAAATCATTATGTCCATCAAAAAATATTAATGTGTATGTAAGTGTTGCTGATATTAAAAACATTGATATATCCGGAGCTGTAGAAGTTAAGTGTATAAAAAAGTTTTCGTTAAACGATTTAAAAATAGATGTAAGTGGAGCAGGAGAGATAAATTTAAATCTATCCGTTCAAAATCTTTATTTAGATTGCTCAGGTGCAAGTAAAATATTATTATCAGGAGATGCAACTAATGTTATATCTGATAATTCAGGGGCTTCTGAAATAAATGCCTTTGACTTTTTAGTTGAAAATTTTAAAATCACCAGCAGTGGAGCAGGAAAAGCAAAAGTAAACGTCAGTAAAAAATTGGATATTGATATTTCGGGCGCTTCATCTGTTAAATATAAAGGAAATCCTGTAATAAATCAGGAAATTTCCGGAGCCGGTTCAATTCGCAAAGTGGAATAACCGATTTAATTAATCGTCAGAATAATTCATACGATTTTGTGAATCATTCGGGTTAAAGTCTGCAATAATTTTTTTTACAGCTTCAATTTTTTCATCAAGTAATTTCTTGTCTGTAGCTTCTGCAAGAAAACGCAGATAAGGTTCGGTATTAGAAGGGCGTATATTAAGCCACCAATCTTTAAATTCAATACGGTAACCATCGAAATCGAAGAAAGCTACAGGTTTTTCAATAGAAGAAAAATATTCTTTTATTTTTTCCATAGCTTCGGTTTTCTTTTCAATTTTAAAATTTATTTCGCCAGAGTTGGCGTATTTTGTAATATTTGAGATAAGAGATGAAAATGAAATACCATTTTTCTTCATTCTGCTGAGAACTCCAAGAATAATTAAGCAAGCCATAATTCCTGAATCAGAATAATAAAAATCGCGGAAATAATAATGTCCGGCAAGTTCTCCGCCAAAAATACCGTCTATTTCCCGTAGTTTTATTGCAGCATAAGCACGTCCAACGCGCCACATATTCATTTTACTTCCAAAATTTTCAATATATTCTCCAACAGCTTTTGATGTGCGGATATCCTGCAAAACATTTCCTTTTAATCCTTTTTCTTCGAGAAAATAATGAGCCAATACAGCAATCATTAAATCAGGAGAAACAAATCGACCTTTTTCATCAACAAACATCACACGGTCGGCATCACCATCGAATATTACACCAACATCGCATTTTTCCTTTAACACCAAATGTTTCAAATCTTCCACATTTTCTTCTTCGAGAGGATTTGCTTCATGATTTGGAAAAGTACCATCAAGTTCATCAAATAAATATAGAATATCATTGCCGAGAAATTCTTTTATCAACAGGCAAGCCATACCATTTGAACAATCAACGGCAATTTTCAGATTTGAAAAATCGCATACGTACTTTTTCAGAAAAGCAATATATTCATGCTTTTTATTAAATTCAATAATTTTACCTTTATGTTGTGAAACTTCAACTTTATCGTTTTTTATAAGCTTTTCCAATTTTCCCAAACCACTGTCAAATCCCACAGGCAAAGCATTTGTTTTTGATATTTTAAGTCCATTGTATTCTTTAGGATTATGTGAGGCTGTAATCATTACCGAAGCATCAAAATTAAATTTTGCCGTAAGATAATATATCATTGGAGTGGTGGCAAGACCTGCGAAATAAACATCAGCTCCGCTATCGGTAATGCCTTTTGATAAATATTCGCAAATTTCGGGTGAAGATAATCTCACATCCCTGCCTACTAAAATTTTTTTTGTATTCAACAATTCTGAAAGATAAAAACCTATTTTGTAAACATCTTCCTTATTAAAGTCTTTATTGTATACACCGCGAATGTCATAAGCTTTGAATGCACTCATAGTTTATAATATTAAAATTAATGTTACTACTTAGCACCTGTCTTCTTCATTCATTATTGCACCGAACTACGAATTTTTTACGAACATACGAATTACGAAATTGCAACGAACTACTAACAGAGATTAACATTAACAATTCTTTTAAATTTTACACCTTCTCTCGTAAAATTAATAAGAATGGCTAGTTTAAGGTTAGATAATTTCACACTAGTGTCCTAACATTATAAATTGAGTTTTAGTTGATTGCAATTTAGTTCTTTGAAATCTTGTAGATAATAGTCGTCAAACAGTTGTTTTATGGGGA
>JBBAAT010000308.1:0-3474 GCA_041658145.1 Bacteroidales bacterium
GCCCTTTTGGAAGTACATATTTCAAAGTATTGGAATATGCGTGTCAAAATGGAAATTTAAATGATATTAATGATTTCATTACGGACAGTTATAAAATATATCCTAATCCATCAAGTTCAAACATATATATCAATACAGATAATGATATTAAAAGCACTTTCATAAGAATATTAGATATTACAGGTAGATTAATAAAACAAGAAACGATTAAAACTAAAAAGACAGAATTAGATATAAGTAATTTACAAAATGGATTATATATTATAGAAATAATTAATAATAGCAGATGTTTTAAATACAAATTTTTAAAAGAATAATTACGTGTTATAACTTTGCATTGCTTCAATGGCTTGTAGCTGATTGGATACAGCAGTGCATTAAAAAAATATTATTTCGGCGGACAGGTACGCACTTGTCGGACAGTTCGCCACTAAAGCAATGCGTGACCGTTATAATTATCACGCTTCTTAATACAAACCATATTCATATAAAAATTTATGCGAAAGATTTTCAAATTCAGAAAAAAAGAGAAAGATCCTTTAAAGAAAAAGGAATCTAAGAAATCAAAGATACTGATCGACAGTAAAGAAACCAAAACTGAAAAAAAAGAAGCTGCTGAGGAACTTGAAAAAGAAAGCCTGCCTACCGGACAGGCAGGCAAAGCTGCTGAAAACATTTCAAATCTTGACCGTAATATTCTGGAATTCGAAGAACGTTGCAAAGAAGCGGAGTTAGGCGGTGGAGAAGACCGCATCATTAAACAGCACGAGAGCGGAAAACTCACGGCAAGAGAAAGGATTAACCTGTTGCTCGACAGCGGAACCTTTGTAGAACTCGACAAATTAGTAGTTCACCGCTGCACCGATTTCGACATGGATAAAACTAAGATTCCCGGCGATGGTATTGTGTCAGGATATGGCAAGATAGAAGGAAGAATGGTATATATTTTTGCTTATGACTTTACTGTTTTTGGAGGTTCATTGAGCCGTTCTAATGCTGATAAAATTATTAAGATTCAAAAATTAGCTGTAAGGAATGGCGCTCCTATCATTGCATTGAATGACTCCGGGGGGGCGAGAATACAGGAAGGTGTTGCAAGCCTTGGCGGATATGCAGATATCTTTTACCTGAACACTATGGCTTCTGGTGTGATACCACAGATATCAGCGATTATGGGACCATGCGCAGGCGGGGCTGTTTACTCCCCAGCCCTCACTGATTTCGTCTTCATGGTAAAAGAAAAGAGCCATATGTTTGTTACGGGTCCTGATGTGATAAAAGCCGTTACGCATGAAGAAGTGACCAAAGAAGAACTTGGCGGTGCATATACGCACAATTCAAAAAGCGGTGTTGCACATTTCATGGGTGAAAACGAAGAAGCCACACTGATGATGATACGTGAACTGCTTCAGTTCCTGCCTTCGAACAACATGGAAGACTCTCCATTCAGATCGAATACCGATGATGTGCGAAGGGAAGATGAAAAGTTACAGACACTCATTCCTGATGACCCGAATAAACCTTATGATATCAAACTGTTGATCACTTCTGTAGTTGACAATGGCTATTTCTTTGAAGTGATGCCTTATTTTGCACAAAATATTGTGATAGGTTTTGCATTTTTAGGCGGTAAATCTATTGGGATTGTTGCAAACCAGCCGGCAGTTCTTGCAGGTGTTCTTGATGTGGATTCTTCTATAAAGGCAGCACGCTTTATCAGGTTCTGTGATGCATTCAATATACCGCTCATCACTTTTCAGGATGTGCCTGGATTCTTACCCGGAACAATACAGGAGCACGATGGTATTATCAGAAATGGAGCAAAATTAGTGTATGCTTATTCAGAGGCAACCGTCCCAAAAATCACTGTTATCACCAGAAAATCGTATGGTGGCGCTTATTGCGTAATGTCGAGCAAACACATTGGCGGTGATATTAATTTTGCTTACCCCACTGCGGAGATCGCTGTGATGGGGCCTGAAGGCGCTGTGAATATTCTATACAGAAGCGCCGACTCTAAAGTAAAAAAGAAAGCTCTTGAAGATTATAAAGAAAGATTTGCAAATCCTTATCAGGCAGCAGCATTGGGATATATTGATGAGATAATATTGCCTAAGCAAACCCGCTTTAAACTGATACAAGCATTGGAAATGACACAGAACAAAACACTGTCAAACCCACCGAAGAAGCACGGAAATATACCGCTTTAAAAAGTCCCAAGCCCCAAGAACCAAGACCCAAGAACCAAGACCTGCGCTTTGAATTTGGGACTTGGGATTTGGAATGGTTCGGCTTTGCTCACCACAGGTTTGGAACTTAAAAAAATGTATGGTTTTATCCCGTTTTTTAGTATAAATTTGCATCCTAATTCCTCCCTTTATGAGTGATCAGATTAAGCATGAATGCGGTATAGCATTAATCCGCTTATTGAAGCCCCTCGAATACTACCTGGAAAAATACGGTACTACCTTGTATGGACTCAACAAGTTGTACCTGCTTATGGAAAAGCAGCACAACAGGGGGCAGGATGGCGCCGGTGTTGCAAACATAAAGTTTGATGTGGATCCAGGCATCCATTACTTAAATCGTCTTCGTTCAAATTCGTCAACTTCTATTAAAGATATTTTTGATACTATCAATTTGCCTGTCGAAAAAGTATTTTCAAAAACACCGGAAAGACTAAAGGATGTGAGGTGGCTGAAACATAACCTGGAATTTACAGGTGAATTGTTTCTCGGGCATTTGCGTTATGGCACTTTCGGGAAGAACGATATTGAAAGCTGCCACCCATTTGTGCTTCAGAATAACTGGCTTTCCAGAACATTAGTAGTAGCAGGCAATTTTAACCTTACCAATGTAGATGAGCAATTTGAAAAACTGATTAACTTAGGACAGCATCCTATTGAAACTACCGATACCATTACTATCATGGAAAAGATCGGGCATTATGCAGATAATGAAAACGATGAGCTGCTGAAAAAATTCAAAGCGGAAGGATTTTCAAAAAAGGAGATTTCGCCGCTTATTCAGAAAAACATAAACATACAATCTATCCTGGCTAAATCGTGTAAGGATTGGGATGGAGGCTATGTTATAGCAGGATTGTTTGGACATGGTGATGCTTTTGTACTCAGGGACCCATGGGGGATCAGGCCTGCATTTTATTTTAAAAATGATGAAGTGATAGTGGTTGCATCCGAAAGGCCTGCTATTCAAACCACCTTTAATATTTCAACAGAATTGGTACGCGAATTAAAACCCGGGCATGCTATGATTATCAGGAAAGACGGTTCTTTCGACGAAGTACAATGCCGGGAATCCCAGGAAAAACGCGCCTGTTCTTTTGAAAGGATTTACTTTTCGAGAGGTACCGACAAAAGTATTTATACGGAAAGGAAAAAACTTGGAAAATTTTTAACGCCCGCTATTCTTAAAACCATTAATTATGATTTTGAAAACACTATTTTTTCATAT
>JBBAAT010000309.1:0-3469 GCA_041658145.1 Bacteroidales bacterium
ATTCAATCTTGAAAGCGGAGTGGCATGATAGACGCCGGAATCTTTACCCTCAACAAGGCCTTTCCATCCAATTTTTTTCAAGTAAGGGAATTTCAGATAACTGAACGGTTCAACTCTTTCGGCTATCCATTCGCGGTAATCGTTGGGAGCATATTTGCAATGCTCTTTCCCTTCCTGATCAACAACTCTTACTTTGCCATCGTAAAAATTCACTTTGTTATTGGCGTCAACCAAACCCATTGAATAAAGATTCAGTTTATAAGGACCGTTCAAAATAATATCAACATAAGTTTTATTGGCAAGCACAACATCTTCGAAAATTTTTAGCGAGAACTTTGCGAATTCGATAAAGCCTTTGGCTTTAGCTTCAATGTCTTTTCGTTGTTCTTCATTGAGGCCTTTTCTTACTCCGCCAGGAATGTTAAGCATAACATGAGTTTGGTGCCCGCCTAACAATGCCTGTATTTCCTGCGCTAGACGACGCTGCTTGATGACTTCTGTTCCTATTTCAACGCCAACCTTACCAATAACTCCGAGAACATTTCTTTCGGCTTTTGGAGCAGTAGGTCCAACAACAAAGTCGGGTGCGCCTAATGCATAAAAGTGGGCAATGTGGCTGTGGACAAAATGAGCCATATAAAAAAGTTCCCTGATCTTTTTTGCGGCAGAAGTGGGTTCAACTCCAAAAACAGCGTCAACCGCTTTTCCCGAAGCCATGTGATGACAGCCCGGGCATACACCGCAAATCTTTGTTACGATCTGTGGAACCTCTTCAACGGGACGCCCTTCAATAAATTTTTCGAACCCTCTCAATTCAGGGACTTGAAAATAAACGTTTTCAACATCGCCGTCATCGTTCAGGAATATTTCAATTTTGCCGTGACCTTCAAGTCTTGTTATCGGGTCAATAGTGATTCTTTTCATTACATTTTCCTCCTCAACATTGAAGCAGGAAGACTAAAGCGGTAAAATGTTCCTGCGGGATCTTCAATCTGTTCAATAATTTTATTAATTTCTTCAGGTTCTTTGGCATCAATCATACTTGCAATTGCCGACATCATTTTTGTACCCTGATCGGCCACATCTGAAAGAGGGCCATAACATCCACGGCATGGTGCATTTCCTTTGATGCATCGGAATCCGCATCCTGATCTGGTAGCTGGACCCATACATAATACCCCCTGTTCCATGAAGCAGGTTTCACCGTCATCTTCGATTTCCCATGGCCTGTAAAATTTATGGATCACTTTATTTTCGGTTTTCTTCCGTGTACACTCTTCGCATTGGGCTTTATTCCCCGCACCTACAACCGAGCCAATTGGCGGGAGTTCCGCTCCCGTCACAATAGCCATAAATACTTCAACCAATCTCTCTGTTTGAGGCGGGCAACCCGGAAGATAATAATCCACCTGCACCACCTGGTCAAGGGAGCGAACATCATTGTAAAAGACCGGTAATTCCAATATGCCTTCAGGGACTTTGTATTCAGTCTGTGGCCTTGTTTTTTCGGGATTAATAGTGGATTCGCACTCTTCATAAACTCTCCTAAGGATATCTTCTTTGTTTGAAAAATTAGCCAATCCCGGAATTCCTCCAAGGTGAGAACAACTGCCGTAAGCGACTAAAATCTTTGTTTTTTTACGCAGCAGTTTTGCTATGTGTTCGTTTTCACTGTTTCTCACTGCACCGTTGAAAAGCGTTAAATCAATATGTTTATCGGGCATCGCTTCAACATCGGCATATTTGAAATCAAGAGCAATAGGCCAGAAAACAAGGTCGGCATGTTCAACAACGGTAAATAAAGCCTCATGAACATCCAGAACAGATACACAGCAACCGCCACATGCAGCGCCCCAGTAAACAGCAAGTTTTATTTTCGGTTTATCCATTATTTATTTAGGATTTTAGATTTACTCATATCTTCATCATTTTTAATTTTGAATTTTGCATTATTAAGATAAAGTTTCTATTGTTTCTTTTATTTTAGATGATCCTAGTTCGGTAATCGTTTCTGTAAAGCTGTTGATCAGTTCAGCAAATTGTTTTCCTTCGCTGGCGCTGATCCATTCTAATTTCAGTCTTGCCGATTCAATTCCCATTTGCTGTATGTATTTCTGTAACAGGTGATATCTGCGCAAACATTTGTAATTACCTTCTTGGTAATGGCAATCGCCCGGGTGACACCCACATATAAGTACGCCATCAGCGCCACGTAAAAATGCATGGAGAACAAATGAAGGATCAATACGACCGGAACACATTAATCGTACTACCCTTACATTTGGTTTATATTTCATACGTGAAGTGCCGGCAAGGTCTGCACCGGTGTATGAACACCAGTTACACAGAAATGCAATTATTTGAGGTTTGAAGTCCATATTATTTGATATTACTATTTGTTTGATACAATCACCAGACAATATTTTTTTATTTAACTCAATTCAAATTTCAATTATCAATATAGAACCAAAATAATTCTACTTCAAAAGTTTCAAACTCACTGATAACACTACTTTTTTGTGATCATAAAAAGCAGAAAAAATGCAAAAAAATTTCGGTGTAAAATTGAAGATTTTAATCGAGGGGACTTGTATTTCAAATACTGAAAATGTTGTAATGAAAATAACGGGATGTTGTCGTATTTTGCACTACAAAATTGAAATACACTGTTTGTTTCGTGTTATAATAGTTACATACAAGAACAAACCAAGCAATATAAGAGAAGAGGTAAGCTACACAGAGTTAATTGCTTGCTGTGGCTTTGGCTTACAAAATAAATTGTGGTTATTTATTATTCTTAAAAGAATAACTGTATGCCGGATTATGAGACTTTATACATTTGATAAAAAAACTTATCTTCTATCTTACCAGTCCGTTATCAATCACATAATGCATGATAGCTGCATTATTTTTGAAATTCATTTTTTGAAGAATGCGGGTTCTGTATGTGCTGATTGTTCTATTACTTATAGATAGGGCGGTTGCAATTTCATTTATTGTTTTGGCGGAACCAATCATGCACATTACTTCAAATTCCCTGGTAGATAGCCGTTCATGGGGGGCAATTTCTTTCGGATCCTGAAGTTCAGTAACAAGTCTTTCAGCAAGAGATGGTGAAATATAGTTATGCCCTGAATGTACAACACGTATCGCTTTGATAATTTCTTCCGGAGCCATTTCCTTTGTGAGATAACCGGATGCACCGGATTTTAATGCTCTTACAGCAAATCGTTCTTCAGGATACATGCTCAACATCACTATCCTTGCAGTTGGTTGAAGTTTCTTTAAATCTTTGATTACATCTAACCCACTTATTCCCGGCATGGATATATCAAGTATTACAATATCTACTTTTTTTGAATTAATAATTTTTATTGATTCTGCAGCGTTTTTCGCTACACCGGCAATTTCTATATCCGATTCAAGTTGAATAATTTTACTCAATCCTTCACGTACAATTGAATGATCA
>JBBAAT010000310.1:0-3468 GCA_041658145.1 Bacteroidales bacterium
CTTCTTTAGGGGTTTACGGTACTACGGAAACAATGTTAAAACACGCCCAGTTGGTACAACAGGATCTGATAAGAGGAGAGCAATACGGCGCGAATTATTATGATATTGGGAAATTTGATGCAAGTATCACCGGAATTTTATCCAAAGCGCCAAAAGCAATCATTGCAGGTTTATTCCGTCCATTCATCTGGGAAACCCGCAATATTGTTATGCTGTTTTCAGGACTGGAAAATTTCATTCTCCTCATTTTCACACTATATATTATTTTCAGAATAGGTATAAAATCAGTTTACAAAGTAATTATAAATGAACCACTGATTATATTTTCGCTTACATTCTCCATTATATTTGCATTCTTCGTAGGCCTTGCTACTGCAAATTTTGGCGCCCTGGTCCGGTATAAAATTCTTGCCATACCCTTCTTTCTTGTTGCCCTGATTAACACTTATTACCTGATACGTAAGAATAAAAAGGAAGAGCAATGAAAGCATTACCATTTAATTATACTTTGCACGGGGTAAACCTGACTGCCGTCAGGCAAGTTTGTACATTCTTTAAAAGCCCCAAACCCCAAGTCCCAAGCTTCAAGAACCAAGACCTACGCTACAAGTCCCCTTTGAACCGGCCTGCCGGTAGGCGGGTTTGGGGCTTGAAATTTGGAATGGTTCGGCTTTGCTCACCACAGGTTTGGGACTTAAAAAAATGTATGGTACTTCGGCATGCTCAGCATAAATTTTATCCCATTTTATGTATAACACATTATGGCGAAATGAATCCTGAAATCAGAAAAAAACTCGCTGATTTTATTTTAAGTTCATTGGCAATTTCACGATAATTATAAACTTCTCCATTATAAACAAGAATATACCTTTCGTTTTGCAAAAACATCGGCTGGTTTGCATTTTCTGACAAATCGAGAATGCTTAGCCTTCTGCTTCCAAGGCCGACCGTATCATCTGAGAAATAACCAAAAGCATCAGGGCCCCGGTGAATGAGCAGGTTGGTCATCAATTCCAGGTCGCTCCTGTTAAAAAAATCAGTTTGAGAATAATAACCGGTTATGCCGCACATAAATTAAGGCTTTAAATACTTTATAATAGCTTTAAATAAAAGTATATTCCAAAAACTACAGGTAAAATGTAATGCTTTAAATAAATATTTTAAGGATTCCCTTTTCATTTTTGATGATAAAAGCATATTAGTACAGAGAAGAAGTGTATGCGACAGAATTAATGATTTTATTTTTTTTTCTACGATGTTGTTCTTTATAAAATATACTGCGCCGTAATAATTCCATCTTGCTAGTTCTGTTATCGGAGACACATTGACAGTACGATCAGCATGCTCATTTATTTCATTCGTAACAATATTTACTTTCAGAATAGGAGATTTAAGCGTAAGCTGCCTCATAAAAATCCAGTCTTCAGAAATGGGTATATTTTCATCAGGAAATAACACTTTATTCTTTTCATAGTTATAACAAAGTTGATTTACCGACAAAGGGTTACATTTTATATTATCTTCAAGTTTAATAAAATTATATACTGATTTACTGCCTGATAGAAATGCATCTCCGACAATTCCTTTATGAATTTGTGAAGTTGCAAATGCGTACTGGTCAGGAAACTTTATAATTAAATCAGCAAATGTCTGCAAATGATTGTCATAATAAAAATCATCCGAATCTAAAAAACAAATCCAATCGGCAGAAGCAGTTTTTATGCCTTTGTTTCTAGCGATACATCGCCCGTAATTTTTCTCTAATGTTATTAGCTTAACCCTTGAATCTTGTTTCAGAATTTTATTAATTACCTCTTTTGAATTATCCGTACTTCCATCATCAACAACTATAAGCTCGAGTTGAGAATATATTTGATTAAGAACAGAGTTTATTGCATTACCAATAAAATCAGCTCTATTATATGTAGGAATTATAACTGAGAATTTTATTTCATCCATTTCCTTCTACTTTTACTTAACAACATAGAAGCAAACAAATTATTTTTTATGACACGGATAAGACTAGCTGTAACTTTATAGCCTAAAATGTTCTTCAGAAAAAGGATAATAAAATCTTTTTTCAATCCTTTTTTCCTAATAGCTCTGAAAAGATATTGAAAAGATTTCATCTGCATGTTTTCAATATATAAATGGATGGCGCAGAAAAAGAATGAATAAGCCCATAAGGTTTTCAGGTCTTTATCCGACAGAAAAACATTTTTTTCAATCCACTCGGCGGCTTTTATTTTTTTAGGTATTATCTCTGAACTTTTCATGTTCATAGACCGTTCGGAATGATCGCGAAGACTCACCGTTGCCTTGTCATTATAATACAATCTGTCAATTGTCAGATTCTGAAGCATGAAAATCCAATCCTCCATTATGGCAAGAGAACGGTCTTCGTTAAACAAAATCAATTTCGGGTTGTTCCGTCTGAGGCAAAGATTACAAGCCAGCCAGTCTCCCTTCAGGAAAGTTTTATGATCATATAAACCGCTGTGATACTTACCCAGGTAGCCGGGCAGAATTTTTTCATTTTTGATGATATCATACCTTGTCGAAAAGATGGAAACATATTTAAATTTTTGCGAGCAGTTATACAAGTTTGATAAATGATCCGGTTTCATTAAATCATCAGAATCAAGGAATACTACCAGTTTTCCTTTTGCTTTTCTGAATCCGAAATTTCTTGCAGCACCTCTTTCCCCGTTTTCTTTCCGAAAGTACACAATTCGGGGATCAGTGAATGAATTTACAACGGCAGGTGTGTTATCCGTACTTCCATCATCTACAATTATAAGCTCGAAATCGGTAAAAGTTTGCTTCAAGACCGATTCGATAGAATAAGAAATGAGGTCTTGCCTGTTATAAACAGGGATAACTACCGAAAAAATTGTTTCAGATTCTGAGATATTAATTATTTTATCTTCGGACAACATGGGTAAAGTCAGTGAGTATTTGTCTTTAACAGATATCTTTGAACGCCGTATTTGTATTCTGAATTGGCGATTTCAAGATGTAATTCCCCGAACAAGTTCATCAAATAAACACGGTCAAATTCAAAGATATGATCCTGATCAGAGTATGTCAGGCTGCTGCCTGTATCAAGCCGGTACTGATTCAGAAAACTTTTTTCAATATCAGGAACTTCGATAAAAATTAAATTAGTGCATGGAATATTTTTTTGCAGAAATTCCACAGGGTTATCTATATGTTCGAGTATGTGCGACAAAACGATCATATCAAATTTACCGGAATTCGATTTCAGATATTCTGTACCCTCCGAACAAATAAATTGCAGATTATTTCCATGATATAATTTTTGGGCAATCGATATGGCATTGGGATCAGAATCAACAGCAACAACTTTTTTAACCTGTTGCGCAAGCATGGCAGAAATCAAACCGTATTTACATCCTATATCACAAATACTAAAATCAGGTTTCAAATAGGGTTTGACAAATTCAA
>JBBAAT010000311.1:0-3460 GCA_041658145.1 Bacteroidales bacterium
TTGTTGCAAGGTCGGGCAGGTAGAACACAAATTTCTTATTTCTTTGATTTTGCAAAGTATAGTATTGCCATATTTCATACGGATAAGCGCTGGGATCACTCACGCTTTCGGTAATGTTATTAGGCGGACCATATTCCAAATAAACTCTGCCTCTGTCTGTCTCATAGCCTTTTTTAATCAATGTACCATAAGCTTTATTTACCTTTTTGATTTCGAGATAATATGCAGCCCACGCTTTTGCAGGATCAGCGCTATTGCGGTTTATCCAGAAATTTAAGAAAAACTGCTGTAACATTTTCAGATCGGAATTCTTCAAAAGATTATTTGCAAAAAGTATTTCCATTTGTGTAGAAATCGGATAGGTAGATTTGATGAAGTCCTTCAATGTATCCAGGCTGGTGATCTTGTCAATAAATGTATTGGAAACATCCAGCGTTGTTATATCCTGCAAATTGTATTGTGCAGAAGGATTGCTTCTCTGGAAAAACATTTTGTTGAATGCCACACTAAGATTTTCTTTATCCTTAACCTCTACAACCAGATTGTAATTTCCAGAAGGAAGGTTTGTAATATCAAACTCATTAAAAACTACGATCACATTTTTTGGAGTTTCTTTCATAAATTTAAAATAATCCGTAAGCGCTTTATTTGTTTCATAAGATTCAATATAGTAATTCACTATAAACTTATTGTCTGCAGTAAACACCTTATCAGTATTGTATATTTCAGAATAAAATGTCAGGTTATTGATCGATTGCGGATAGAAGTTTACAGTAAATGGAACTAGTTCATAACCACTTTTTGTAAGGACATTGGAAGATGATGCTTTTTTGTATGATTCCACGAGTTGAATACCTGAAACACTCACTTTATCTGCAGGAAAATTTATTGATAATGATTCTATTGTCTTATACGGAACGCCATTCTTTTTATTCTTATCTAATATCTGGATTTCCACACTATAATCACCATTTGGCAGCGGGAATCTTTGCTGGTCGATGAAGGCAAAGTCAATCTTACCGGTATCCTCCACTTCAGGGCTAAGAAGATCAATTTTCTTAAAATCTTTAATAATATCATTCTGCCGGAAAACCATAGATATCTGCACTGTTGCCTGGAATTTGCCATTAGCATTTTTCACAAATTCAACGGTTTTTCCCACAACAGAAAGATATGTTTCGATATATGGGCCGTCAGCAGGAGAAGAGAAGGTCGCATACGACAAATATGCCTGTATGTTTTTGGAATGAAGAGAAGATGTAAAAAACAGGAAAATCAGGAAAAAGTATATTTTTCTCATATTATAAATTTCATTACAAAAATAGTAAATTTATACAACTCATGCAATTTGCTAAATTATAGAAAACACGTTTTCAACGCTTGGCAGAGAAATAAAAAACCCTTCTTTGAAGGGTTTTTTATTGGGATTGCGGAGAGAGAGGGATTCGAACCCCCGGAGGCTTGCACCTCAACGGTTTTCAAGACCGCCGCAATCGACCACTCTGCCATCTCTCCGCTACAAAAGTACATTTTTTTTGTAACCGCGAAAAATATATTTACTTTTGTATCATGAGAAAAAAAAAAATATTATTCTTTCTGTTTTTCATCAATGCTTTACTATATGGGCAAAACTTTAATTACATCCCTTCGACTACCACCGGACAAATAATAAAACATACCTATTATACTTTATCCTATTCTGCAAAAGATAAGCAGGCTGAATGGGTAACGTATATGCTGATAAAGGAAAATCTGCTGAATGGGAATTAAAAACCCGAGTTACGTTCAAATCTACATAAAAGACATCGCCATGCATGAAGCTAATTTCATTATTAGTTTATCATAAAATGCAGAATCAGAAATTTTAACAACAAATTTTATTTCCATTATTTTTATAATTTTTACTACATTTGACATTTAAAATCCAAAAATCACGCATATGAAATCAAAACTTTTAATTTTTCTTTTTATTTTTCCGTCAGCTTTTATCACAAAAACCACTATTGCACAGAACACTGTCAATATCAGTCCCGAGCCAAGGCTTTATGAATGTTTTGACAGCAGTTATATAAAACAGATGCAGCAAACATTACTGGCATACTATAATTTTTATCTGGATAATTCCTATTATGTTGCAAGCCTGAGCCAACCCAAACCTGTTACCGGAGAAGATATAAATAAAGTAACTGTCAGTGAAGATATTGCTAAGAAAAAAATCATATATTTTTGTGAGAAGACTTATGATGCAAAAACCTTCAATGTGTTAAAATATAACTTCAAAACACAGGATGCTAATTTTACAACATATCTCTGGAAAGATGCAAACATTGCTATTGTTTTTCTGCCAAGAGACAAAATAGCTGCAGCTTTTAAGGAGTATTGCAAGAAAAATAATATCCAAAGCAAATAAAGAATTATTAAAAACCATATCGCAATGAAAAAACATTTTATTACCCTGATTTTATTGTTTATTTCCGGGTTTATTTACTCACAAAATTATCTTATCAGTCAGGGCGGTACAGTAAGTACCTGCGTAGGCGATTTTTTCGACAGTGGCGGTGACGTAAGTAATTATGGCGCTAACGAAAATTTCACCATGACATTTCATTCTAATAATGGGACTCTTACCCACACGAGAATGAATTTTCACCAATTTGATGTTGACCCTTCCGATACTCTTTACATTTATGATGGATCAAGTATTACTGCACCGCTGATCGGGGCTTATAACAATACAAACCCGCTTGCAGGACTTGCTATTGAAGCATCTATTTATAATGCCTCCGGTGATCTGACCTTCCGCTTTAAATCGAACGGAGTGACACAGGCTGCAGGATGGTTTGCATCATTGGTGTGTACCCCTGTTTGCCAGCAGGTTCTTGCTGCTTATGATACGATTGTTTTTCACCCTCTGCCGGATGATAGCGGATATGTCGATATCTGCCATGGAGATACCATTACTTTTGCAGCCCTTGGTTCCGGTCCCGGAGTATTTCCACAAAATGGCGCACTTTATACCCAATCTGCGGCAACTACTTTGTTTATCTGGAATTTCGGGGATGGAATTATTGATACCGGCCAGGTGATCAATCATTATTATCCTTTTGTTCATGGTTATGATGTTACCTTAACAGTGATTGATAATCATGGATGTACAAATACCAATTTCTTTCCTTTAAGAGTTCGGATATCAAAAAATCCGGTTGGATCAATAAACCAAGCTTTGCTACATATTTGCTCAAAAGATTCATTAATTATCCCTGTCGGATATGGTCCATCCTCAATTATTCATGTTGTACCGGTGGTGTACAATCAGAGCGCCAGCCAGAGCTTTGACAGTACAATGTTCATCCCCGATGGTCCTGTTTGCGGTGTACAATGTTATAATACCGATGTTACCTTCACGTGTTTTAATCCCGGACAGACTATTACCAGCCCTACTGATATTTTATCCATTTGT
>JBBAAT010000312.1:0-3454 GCA_041658145.1 Bacteroidales bacterium
TCCTGAAATAATCCATTGAGTCTTTTATAAATTACATCATAATCTGCTTTAGGAACTCTGAATTGCATTTCCGAATCATCTTTTTTCTTTGGGTCAAATTCATCGTGTAGTTTTGCGAAAAACAATTTAAATAGTTCATCAAAAGCATTCACTCCTGCGTTTGCCAAAGCAGCATCTTCCAAACGCGTGATAGTATCTTTCAAATTTTGAATTGCTCTTAAATCCTTTTTGCGAAGTGGTTTTAACACTTCATCTAAAGATTCTCCCCGTTTAGGTATGCGTGAAATATCACGGTAGGTGTAAGGCTCACCTTTGGTTTTTTCAGATTCTTCCCGATATTGAAATACAATATCTTTTCCGTTACTCCAGCAACCATAAAAAACACCTGTCGCATTCATATAGGATTGTAATTGCTCTACTCCGGTTTCAGCATCGGGCTTTTTAATTTCAAAAATGATATATTTTTGAGTACAGGTTTCATCTGTGAATATGATAATATCTCCTCTCTTTGAATCATCAACACCCATCACTATTTTTTCTTCAACATTCACCTGATTAAGAGGATAATTGAGGAAATCTCGGACATAAATAAGAAAAAGTTGCCTTACTATTTCTTCGGGCTTTGCAATTATCTCTTTGCTCCGCTTCAAACATTTGACAACAATTTTGTCATCGGCATTACGCTTGTAAATGTTGAGATTCTCAAAAAGATTTAGCGATTGCATTTCAGGAGCATTGAACACAGTTAAACCATGCTTAATGGATGAATCACCAAAAATTTCGTCAATGAGTTTTAGTTTATCTGACATATTATTTCAACTTAATGATTCTGTATTAATATTTTCTTGGAAATGGTGGATTTGCATAGGTTATTTTTTTATTCTTTTTTGTTTTTTCAATTCATCAAGTTTCGGTTTCATTGCATCAAAGCGTTGTATTTCTTCCAAAAAGTTTTCAATTTTGGGTTTTGCTGAAAGAACTTTGTCGCTATGAATATGTCCTTCCATATAACGGCAACAAAGTTTAAAATTATTCATTACTTCTTTAACTATTGCTTCATCAAAATATACATCCTTTAGTGCATCAACACTTACACGGTCATCAAATCGTTTTACAACACTACCAAATAATTCAAAAATTACAAATGCCTCATAGGATGAACGCAATGCTGCGAATCCGTTTTTTATATGAGATTGTCTTTCTTCCGGTGCAGCATCTTTGGCTAACTTGTAATATTTTTGTGCTTCGCCTGATTTTTTATATTTGGCTTCATGTGAAGGAGTGTTGTCAAGCGAAATTTTTCCTGGTTCAGATAATTTTTCAATCCAATGACAACGATAAGCTATAGTTGAATCATTGCAATAGCCAATAAGGCAAGAAACAAAAATCAAATCGTGTGTAAAAATTATCACCTGCCTATTATATGATTCCTTTACCAATCGCCTTGCGATTATACTTTTTCTATCATCGTCTAAAGAACTCACGGGGTCATCAAAAATAATTCCTCTATTTACTTTAGATAATTTTATCTCGGAAATAAAATCAGCAAGTGCAATTACTTTTTGCTCTCCGTCGCTAAGGATGTGTGAAGGATTATTTCCTTTTAAAAAAAGTTGCCTGTATGAAATTCCTCCTCCGCCTGTTTGATGAATTTCAATACCAAATTCACCTTCGAGTTCCCTGCATTCTTCTTCAAACGAATCAATGTATGCCTGACTGAAATATTTTTTTGAAAGGGCTTTTTCTTTTTCAGTAACTTTTCTTTTGAATCCCTGCCAACTAATAGTGTTTGCCTTTGCAATCCATTTCAATTTGTTGATGTAAGTTTCAATGTCCGAGAGATAAAGCTGTAATTTTTCCTTATGCAATAGGTAGGTCAATGCTTTTCTTAATTTTCCCAATTCTTCTGTTTGGTCGCTTTCATTCAGTGATTTTATTTTTTCATCAATGCCGTTTGAAATGGTATCTAAATCGTCAATGCTGATTTGATATGCTTCTCTTTTGTTGGCTGTCTTGTTTGCAATGTCGGAAATGATATTAGCAGAAAGATTTTTTTGCTCCTGAAGTTTCTCTTTGAAAGCGTTTAGTGTTTGTAAATGATTATTTGTTAGCCAAACCGTAAGAACATTTTCATCAGGAAATAAATCAAAATTTAATTTTTCAAAAGCAGTTTTTATTCTGTCGAGCGACGCCTGAGCATCTCTGGCTGCCTGCTCTGCCTGACTTTTTAAAAAAGTCCAGTAACTTAAAATTAACCTTTGTGCATCTTCGGAAAGCGGCTGCTGACAAAGCAAACAATGATTATCTTCTTTCGGATAAGTTTCGTTTTCTGTTACTTGTTGCTTCGCAAATTTTTCCGCTGCTTCGATAAATGTTTTCCACTGAGGACTGCCGATATTTTTTATGTTGTCGGATTTGAAATTTTCAATTCCTTCTTGCTTAGCGGTTGCTTCTTTGTTGATGCAATCTGTGATTGCTGTTTGAATTTGCGTAAGGTATTCAGCAGAGAAAAAGTTGTTTAGAGCAATAATTGCTCGCTTCACTTGAGCAATTTTATTTTTTAGGCCATTAAGCGTTCTTATTGCCTCAGCCTTGTTTCGTATTGCAGACAAAAGTTCATCATACGCCTTAGTCAATTTGCCCTTTTGTTCATTATCCGCTTCGCTGAATGGAGAATGCTTTTTTATATCTGTAATGTCTGATTCTGAATTGATGCCTTGCAAAAGAGTTTTAATTTCAGAATCACTATCAAAATAATTTGGATAAATATTGTCAGAAGTTTTTGCTTTTATGTCAGTATTTAATTTTTCCTCAACTTCCAAAATGAGTTCTGTAAAATCTGCAAAGAAGTTTAAGCCAGCCGGACGGAATTCATATTGATTGGCATTTTCAAGATGCTGCAGAACACTCTTTCCATCGAAAACAGAAAACTGTTGAAACTCGGAATGATTTGAGCTTGCTGAAAAATTTATCGGATAAGTTGCTCCGGCAGATTGAAAATAAAACTCTGCATTTACCGGCTTGTGTCCATTTTCCTTATAGATATTTGGACGAATTATTTTATCGCCTCTTGAAATAAAAACTTTATTTAACAATCGGGTATAGCCACTCTTACCAGCACCTGTTCCACCGTAAACAATTGTCACATTGGGGCTGAACTCAATAATTTGATTCTCTGCAAGTGCATTTACACCTTCTACACCTTGAAGTTTTGAAAGAAGTAAATCTGCTTTGTAAATGCTTGAACCGTCTGCTGAATAACTGATTGTGATTTCCGGTCGTTCAGTTTTTTCTTTTAACTCTGTATCTTCAAGCAAATAAGAGTAAGCAGTGTCAATATCGTTTTCAGTAATGCTTGTTCCTGATAATAATTTTTCAGAAAGAAACTTTGCCCAATAAGGAAGTGATTCTGCAAACGCTTTCACTTCCGATTCAAGTGTTTCAACTTGCTGTT
>JBBAAT010000313.1:0-3453 GCA_041658145.1 Bacteroidales bacterium
TTTTTAATTCAAGTTTTACTTCAGTAGGGTAGGAGTAAGGCGGAAATTCATCATCAATGGTAGCGGTAAAAGTATGTAAGTTGTTTTTATTTATTTTCAATTTAAATTGATTAATTTCAAACGCATTAGCATTGTGAGTGGTAAGAGTAATATAGCCGGCTTCGTCAGGTGGTTTAAAATTCGGGATGTAACGTTGATTAAGTTCTTTTAGTAAATCCTGATCCATGTTTTTATGCCGGATTTTGTTTAAGATTTCAATAAAATATGCGTCCGATTGCCGGAAAATATGGTTTAATTCAATTCTTACAGCATTTGTTTTCTGAAATGCTTTGCTGCTGAAAAAATAAACGGTTTCGTAATAATTTTTTAAAATATCCCATTCATCTTCTTTAATAACCGGCGATAGTTGATGCAGGTCGCCTATCATCAATATTTGTGCGCCACCAAAAGGTTTATAACGATCTTTGTATTTTCTCAGCACCTCATCAATTCCATCTAACATATCGGCACGCACCATGCTTATTTCGTCAATCACCAGTAAATCGAGGCTTTGAATGAGATGTATTTTTTCACGACTAAATTTTTTCTGAGCTGAAATTGACCGAAGTGAGTTCGGATCATTAACTTTAGGTTGGTTTTGTTCATCTTCAGGAATATGAGGACCAAAGGGCATTTGAAAAAACGAGTGAATTGTAACGCCGCCTGCATTAATTGCAGCAACACCTGTTGGGGCAACAATTATCATACGTTTTGGAGAAACTTTTTTCAGATTATGCAGAAAAGTAGTTTTGCCGGTACCGGCTTTTCCTGTCAGAAAAATAGTTCTATTGGTGTATTGCACAAAGTCGAAAGCTAACTGCAACTCAGGATTATGTTGAATATTCATATAAAAGAAATATCAACAAATATCTATTAATATCCCAATATCTACAAATATCTATCACTTTTAATTTTGCATTTTACATTTTGCATTTTTTAATTTCTTCTCCCATTCCCATGCCGAAAGCACCATTTCTTCAAGTCCCTTTTCTGCTTTCCATCCTAATTCTTTGTTTGCATAAGTGGTATCAGCCCACACTTTTTCAATGTCGCCAGGCCGGCGGTCAACGAATTTATAATTAAGTTTCATCCCCGACACTTTTTCAAATGCTTGTATCACTTCAAGAACAGTGAATCCATTGCCGGTTCCAAGATTAAAAATTTCGTATGTTGATTTTGAACTATTGTCCAGCATTCTTTCAATAGCTATCACGTGAGCTTTTGCAATATCTACCACATGAATATAATCCCTGATACAAGTGCCGTCAGTTGTATTATAATCATTGCCGAAAACGCGCAGATAGTCGCGCTTTCCTATAGCTGTTTGTGTAATAAATGGGACAAGATTATTCGGAATACCTATGGGCAATTCCCCTATTAGCGCTGATTCGTGAGCGCCGATAGGATTGAAATACCTAAGCGAAATTGCTTTTAATCCGTATATTCTTGCAGCGCGATCAATGATCTCTTCGCAAATCTGCTTAGTGTGCCCATAAGGAGAAAAAGCTTTTTTAAAAGGCGCATCTTCCTTTACCGGCAGAATATCAGGTTGACCGTAAACCGTGCAAGACGAAGAAAAAACAAGATTATTATTTTTTTGTTCGTTCATGCACTTCAATAAGTTTATTAGCGAAAACAGGTTGTTGTGATAATATTTTAATGGCTGTGCCATTGATTCGCCTACGGCTTTGAATGCCGCAAAATGAATAACACCACTGATATCCTTGTTTTTACTAAAGAATTTTTTTGTCAGGGTTTCGTCACACATATCTATTTCGTGAAATTCAGGAAGAATCCCTGTGATCTTTTCGATAGAATAAATCACTTCTTTTGTGGAATTGGAAAGGTTATCGATAATGACAACTTCATAACCTTTCTGCTGCAATTCAACAACAGTATGCGATCCTATGTATCCGGTTCCTCCGGTAACGAGAATTTTCATTGCCATGTTTAATTTTTACAAACTCCAATATGTTAACTCTTTTATCTTATTCCTGTAAATACCTTTAACATCAACCAGAATAGCTTTACTTGCCGCAATTGATTTAAAATAAGATTCGTTAAGCTCTTTATATGGTTTATGATTTACTGCAACGATAATGGCATCATAGTTTCCCGTAGGTTTTTCAATAAGCTCAAAACCATATTGGTGTTTTAGTTCTTTGGAGGATGCATAAGGATCCACAACCTCCACAGTAATTCCATACGATTTCAATTCGCTAACCACATCTGCAACCCTTGAATTTCTGATATCACTCACATCCTCTTTGAAAGTAGCGCCCATCACAAGAACTTTTGAGTTCAGCACGTTCTTGCCGGCAGTGATGATCTTTTTCACAGTTTGTTTTGCTACATAAAACCCCATAGTGTCGTTTACAAAACGTCCGGAATTAATAATCTGTGGGTGATATCTGTATTCTTTTGCTTTGTATGTGAGATAATATGGATCAACACCGATGCAATGCCCGCCAACGAGTCCGGGATAAAACCTGAGGAAATTCCATTTTGTACACGCCGCTTCCAGAACTTCATAAGTGTTTATACCCATCCTGTTGAAAATCATGGAAAGTTCGTTCATCAAGGCGATATTTACATCTCTCTGTGTATTTTCTATAATCTTGGCTGATTCAGCCACTTTAATGGAGGATGCTTTGTGAACGCCTGCTTTAACAACCAGTTCGTAAACCCTGGCAATAACTTCAAGAGACTCATCATCGCATCCTGAAACTACTTTTGTAATGTTTGTAATGGTGTGTTCTTTATCGCCCGGATTTATCCTTTCCGGTGAAAATCCAACTTTAAAATCTTTCACGAATGTAAGCCCTGATAATTCTTCAAGAATGGGAATGCAGTCTTCTTCCGTACATCCGGGATAAACGGTAGATTCATAAACCACATAATCTCCTTTTTTCAGCGCTTTTCCAACAGTACGGGTGGCGCTGAGCAAGGGTGTGAGATCAGGGAGATTGTGATCGTCAATAGGAGTGGGGACAGCAATGATATAGAATGTAGCTTCTTTTATATCTGCAGGATTGGCGGTGAATACTATATCACGACCTTCAAATGCGGAAGAAGGAAGTTCTTCGCTGGGATCTATCTTGTTTTTCATCATTTCTACGCGGTCTTCCTTAATATCAAAACCAATTACTGAAATTTTCTTTGCAAATTCCAAAGTAATAGGTAGTCCCACATAACCCAAACCAATAACCGATAGTTTTGTTTCTTTCTTTAATAATTTTGAATATATGTCCATGTTGTAAAAATTTACTTGTAAAATTTATTGTAACGAATATCCGTATTTGTACCTAAAAATTAATTAAAATATGAAAATCAATTTATTTACCCCTAACCCTAAAGGGAGCAAATTGATTTTCTTCACACCCTTTAGGGACGGGGTAAATGAAGAAAATCAAT
>JBBAAT010000314.1:0-3452 GCA_041658145.1 Bacteroidales bacterium
TATTGAACAGTTTCACCATTTCTTTCACCATGTTGCATGCTATTTTCGGATCTGAATCGAGGATTTCAATAACTACTGATTCATATTCGGTTTTGCGGATATCAATATTGCTTTCAAATTCCCTGATTAAGCGTGTATGACAATATTTGTCATTTTTATCAATATCGTAATGCGAAGCAAGATCGAATTTTTCGATCAGGCTATCTTGGATATCATCCGACCTGAAGAGCTGAAGCATCAGTTCAGTGGGTGTTTCTGACGAATAAGGTATAAGATTGGAAGGATACAATACAGCTGACGATTTATACATAGGCTTAATAAACCAAGGGCTTGAAAACAATATCGACAAAGCGATTGCAAGCGCCACAAGAATAATCAAATGTACCCGCCATTTGGTTATCAGTTTTAACAGCTTAATATTTGAAAATATATTTTCCATATCGAATTCTATTTCTTTTGGACAAATTATAGATTGATGTAAAACTCTTCTTGGTATAAAAGCATTCCATTTTATATATTTTAATTGAGACCTTGCCTCCTCAGGATCACTTTTCAAGTCTATTTCTCCCACTCTGGTTTCTGCTTCTTTTTTTTCCTTAACTTCTTCTTTATTTGTAGAAACTTCCTGAGGTTCGACAGAAGTTCAACTGAAGGTAAACTTCTTTCTTTTTATATTCTCAACCACCACAATCGCCAATACCGCAAGCAGCAGTGCAGACAATGTTGACCCAACAACAATAAGCCATCTTATAGGGTAGGATTTTTTTTCTGCTTTGTATGCTGAATTTACGATAAACTTGCAAGGAAGCTCCTGTTCAGCATCAACCTTAGCTTCTTCATATTTCGTTTTTAATTCACTTAACTGCTTCTTTTCATATTCAAGAGCATCTCTCAGCGAAACATAAGCGCCTCCGAATTCCGAAAGTGTTTTAATTTTTTCTTCCAAGGCGCGTGCTCCTGTAAGGTTGTTATGCGATAATGCAATAGCAAGTTGTGTATTATATGCTTCTGCCTGCGTTTCATAATCATTTACTCCCATTTTTCTGAGCTCGGTGAGCGAGTCTTCCATTTCCCTTGTTTCAGTTTTCAGCTTGTTGTATTCTGTTTCCACAATTTTATATCCTTTGATCGCCCTTTCCTTTTGCATGGTATTTTTTGTTGAATCGAGCAAAGCGGCAATATCATTGGCTATATCTGCAGCCATTTGGGGATCCTTATCAAGCACTTCTATTTCCACAGCCATAAATTCTGTACGCCTGAAACTGATGTTGCTCTCGTATTCATTGAAAAGGAGAGTGTTTTTAAATTTGGAATCAGGCTTAATATCGTAATGTTCTAAAAGGTTATATTTCTGAATAATTCTTGCTCTGATTTTGTTTGAATTCAGTATTTGTAATAATTGTTCTGCCTGCTCTTCTGCACCAAATTCAAGGATGTCCTGCTTTCCCCCGTAATTTTCGGTCATCAATGCTTTGGAAATGGAGTTGGTTGATGTTGGAAACATGATAACTGTTGCCTTATATTTTGGAGTGATGAAAAATGAAAAAAGGGCAGAAGCACCAATAGCAACTACACCTATAATAAGCAACAACCTTCTCCATTTGTAAAGAAACAAAATAAAATTAGCAGAATTAAAATCATTGCTTTTCGAGGTTTCATTCATGACATACGAAGATTAATTAATAATATAAATGTCAAAAATAGATAATTTTATTTAATGTGCAATAATGATTGATCAACCGTTCTTAATAATTTCAAACATTTTGCGAAAGCTAATAATCCGAAGCGCCATAGCCAACAATCCACTAAGCGCAACCATAATCATTATATTAATAGTCCACGAATAGTTAAATTGCCTGGATAAATAACCGACCACGAAAACACCTGCAACAAAGATTACAAGAGAAAACAAAAATCGGAAATTCACTTTGAACTTAAAAATATGCTGAACAATAATAACCTGTATTATTGAAGTTGTGAATTGAGTTATAAAACTTGCAAAAGCCGAACCTGTTGCATAAAAATGAGGAATCAGAAAGAGATTAAGAAGAATGTTTAATGTCATTCCACTAGCAGCCATAATGTTAAGTTGCTTTAAATTACCGTTTGCAGTAAGCAACGATCCAAAAACATAAGTCGTCGATATCGGGACAAAACATCCCATTAACAGACCAAAAACAAAAGATGTTTGGGTAATTCTATCAGAATATCCGGAAAATGTTTCATGAATATTAATAGGATACAACATCTTCATAATTTCTTCGCTATAAAAAAAAGAACTTATTGAAATTATGATCGCA
This sequence comes from Bacteroidales bacterium, assembly GCA_041658145.1. Classification (GTDB taxonomy): domain Bacteria; phylum Bacteroidota; class Bacteroidia; order Bacteroidales; family CG2-30-32-10; genus JBBAAT01. The sequence goes on from JBBAAT010000314.1 coordinate 2,301, forward strand.
GCACCAAACAACAGTGAAAACGCTAACTTTACCAAGTCTTCCACAGATTCCTTATGTTTAATCATCTTTGCAAATAAAGGTAGTAGCAATATTGAAAACAAATATGCAATCATATTAGTGGCATCAAGCAGCCTGTAAGCAGACGCATAAATACCTGATTGCATTTCTCCGGAGTACATACCGGCATTTGGGTCAGATGCATCAGGAAGCATACGCTCCATCATCACAGTGTCGATCCTGTTATAAAATGTCATCAAAAGAACCAGTACGGCAAATGGAAAGCTTTTTTTGATGATCATTATCGAAAATGGTAAGTTCCATTTGAGTCTCAGAAACTTTGACTTCGCTTTTTTGAAAACAATAATAAGCGTAATGATCGCCGTAAGCATGTATGCAAATGTTTGTGCAAAAGCATACCAACGAATGGAAAAAGTAATAGGCAGATTGCCCCATAGCAATACCGCACAAACAACGATCATAATTGAACGGTCGAGAACTGAAATAAAGCTATCTACCTTAAAAAGGTGAAGTCCTGATAAATTTGATCTAAGATAAAGAACAAATGAAATTAAAAATTGATTAAAAGCAAGAACAATAAGTAAAAGTATCTGTAAAGAATTATACCTGATAATGAATGCACACACTATACTTAATAAAAGATAAACACCTCCAAGCAGAAGTTTTAAAACAATAATACTTGAAAGATGTTTCCTCAACAGGTGGTTGTTCTGGGCAATATTTTTATTGTTGAAGTTTGTAATACCAAAATCAAGAAGAATATTCAACAGGAAGGAAAAACTGAAAATTGAATAATAAAATCCATAATCTTCTACACCAACATAATTTTGAACACTTCTGTCTATCCCAAGTATCCAGAAGGGTTTGATCAGAAGATTAAGAAATAATACCAGCGCTATATTCTTCAGGAATTTTTTCAGCATATTCAAAAAATCGTGCAAATGTATAAAAGCTTTTCCTTATTTGTCCATTAATTGATTAAATTTCAACTACCGTAAGTTCAACTAATAACTGATGTTACGCAAAAATTAAATTTGTATTATCGTCCATATTTTTTAAAATATATAGTTCTTTGAAAGCGGCTTTAATAGCTGCAAGGTACAATTTAGATTTTAAAGCGAAATGATTCATTTT
>JBBAAT010000315.1:0-3430 GCA_041658145.1 Bacteroidales bacterium
TTCGCTTCGTAGTGTTCCAAATACTTCTTTTACCGAAGCTATTGCATTTCTTTTCCAGCAAAAAGATTTGGAATTACTGGGATATAAGAATGACGATATCAATAAAAAATATTTATTTGCCCTCGATAATTTCTGGTCATCTTATGAAATAATGGGCGTATCACTTGTCGATATGGGTGTTTGGAAATGGCTGTACGCGCATCCAAACGCAACTGCTGATGAGTTGAAAACAGCTACCATCACTATTGCAAAAAATGTGTGGAATAAATATTTTGCAGATGTTTTCGGCACTAAAGATGAACCCATACTTGCAGTTTATTCTCACATGATTGATGCACCGCTTTATTTATCAGCATATCCAATAGGTCATTTGATCGATTTCCAGATAGAAAAATACATAGAAGGAAAGCCTTTTGCAACGGAGATACAGAGAATGCTTCTTTCAGGCAGCATTATTCCACAGTTATGGATGAAGAATGCCGTAAGTAAGGAAATCAGCGGGCAGGCTTTGATTGATGCAACAAATGAAGCATTGAAATTTGTGAAAGAATAATTTATTTTCATATAAAGAAAAAGAGACAAAACATTTTATATGAAATTTTTATACTACATCCTTTTTTCAGTTTGCACATTTAGTGTCTATGCCCAGGTAATACCTTCAAACAATCGCGTTGAATGGGACAAAGCCGGATGTCAATACACATTTACCGAACCCCAGCTTGTTGCTGATGTGATGAATTTTGGCGCTCATGCTGACGGAATAACAGATGATATGCAGGCTGTTGTTGATGCGATCTCTTCATTAAACGGAAGATATGGAGTTGTATATTTTCCGTCAGGAACATATTTATTGCAGTCTGGTGTTAGTTTACCTGATTCTGTAGTAATCCGCGGAGCAGGATCGGATTCAACCTTTATTAAACTAAACAGTACAGGAAGTTGCTTTGGGGTTTACGGAACATCAGACGGAATATTTACTGATATTGTGTCCGGGTTCAATAAAGACTCGGAAAAAATAACTGTTGACAACATTGGAATTTTTTCAAACGGCGACTATGTTGAAATTCGTCAGGAAAATGGAAGCTGGGACAGCAATCCTGCCACATGGGCAACTTATTCAGTAGGTCAGATTACGCGGGTAGTCAGCATCACAGGAGACACTCTGTTCCTTGAAGACAAACTAAGAATAACTTTTGATACAACTCTTGGGCTTGAAATACGGAAAATTTTACCAAAAAAGTACATTAGTATTGAATGCCTTAATATCGAGAGAACCGATAGTTCCACATCAGGCACCGGATATAATTTTGAATTCAACCTTGCTGTGAACTGCCGTGTTAAAGGAGTAGAAAGCAACAAAAGCCAGGGAAGCCACTGTATGATCAATCTGGGTTCTCATATTGAAATCAAAGGTTGTTATTTTCATGATGCTTATATGTATGACGGCTCTGGCACTAAAGGATATGGTGTTACATTGAACTGCCATTCCGGTCTTTGCCTGATTTCTGATAATATCTTCAAACACCTGAGGCATGCTATGATGACCAAACACGGAGCTAACGGAAATGTTTTTGCCTACAATTATTCTATCGAAGTATTCAGAAACGGATCAGGAGAGTTCCCTGCTGATTATGGTGGCGATATTTCATTACACGGACACTATTCCTTTGCTAATCTTTTTGAAGGAAATATTGTCCAGAATATACATATTGATAATTACTGGGGACCATCAGGTCCTTATAATACATTTTTTCGTAACAGAGCCGAGCATTATGGAATCATCATGACCACAAGCCAGACAAATAACCAGAATTTTGTCGGAAATGAAATTACAGGCGGCAGCCTTCCTTTTGGATCATATATCATAACAGGAACAGGTAATTTTGAATACGGAAATAATAAAAATGACACTATTATTCCCTCAGGAACGGATACTCTTAATGACCTTTCATATTATTTATCAGCTATACCATCTTTTTGGGATATTCCCGGAAATTGGCCAAGTATCGGAATAGGCAATACTTTTAACACTGGTAGTATCCCCGCAAAAGAAAGATATTTAGCCGGTACTTTCACAGATTGCTCCAACGATATTATCAATAGCATTCAAACATATAATAAAAATGATATTCATGTATATCCCAATCCTGTTGCAGGTTCATCAGCCATAACTATTGAACTTCCTGAAAACATTGGTAAACATACTGTTGAGGTATGTGACATCTACGGCAAAATACTTAAACAGGAAAGTTTTTATAATATAAATCAGGGCTCGGTGCAGTTTAATTTACCCGGGAATATTGATAAGGGCATTTATGTACTACGGATCTATTCGCAAAATGCTGCATACACAAAGCAGCTTATAAAACTTTGATGCTTTAGATTCGGGATTTGCTACCTGCCGACTTTAAAAAACTTCTATTTTATTTCAACAGACTTAACCGCTCCGCTATTAGGATAGAAAAGTATTTTAAGACTTTTATTTGCCGGCAATTCTGCAACAACTCCAAACTGGTTAATAAGAATATTTGCATCAGCCTTTACCTTATCGTTATATATCACGGAAACCATAGCATAGTCAGGAATGCGATAATAAAAACCATGAGTTTTTTTCTTGGGATTTTGCTTTGCATTGTCAAATGCAGATAGTGGTTTTGTATTGTCAAAGCGGTCGATCTTAATATATACGTTATCGCCCTTATAGCCTGATGTATCAATTATTCCATCCTTAGCGGAGAATCTGAAAACAGGCATATATATTGAATTTTCGGTGTATGAAGGAACGAATGTAAAATAGTATTTCAACTGGCGCTTTACAGTGATACCGGTGAAAAGATTCAGGTATTCAGTTTCCATCTTATCTAACTGCACACTCATATATTCCATACTTTCCTTGCTGTAATTAACCTCCGAAAAGCCTGTAATAAGATTAAACTTTCCTTCCTTCACACGCATTATGAAATCTGCCGCTTCTTTGGCTTTTTGCTCGTTGGTCTTTTCAATAAGAATTTTCTTCAGCACTTTCTTTTCAATAGTGATAGTATCAAGATTTACCTTTTCTATAATGGTATCAAAGGATTCGGCAAGGTTGGAATTCACAGAGAATTGTGCAGATGGTTCGTTTAAATCTTCAGATATCTCCACCGAAGATGTTGCAGCGCTTATAGAAGATTTTATTTCGTCATTGTTATTGATGCCGTTCACAAGCCCCGCTTCTGACAACTGAAGGAGTACAGGATTTTTTTTACGGCAGCCTTTGGGTATTTCCACAAAATAATATTGCTCCGGATCAGGGATGGAATATGAGTCCATTTTAATATTATCAAGACTGAAAGAAATAGAATTTTCAGTAATGATATTCGACAGTCCGAGATATTTATCCGCATAAGCGGCATAAGGACCTTTTATCCTGGATATCTTATTAACAGTA
>JBBAAT010000316.1:0-3423 GCA_041658145.1 Bacteroidales bacterium
AAAAAGCCGCCAAAGCTTCAGGCAGTAAATCAATTGCGCTTATTCAAGTAAAAGAATTGCTCCCGTTAACCGGGTACATTCGCGGAGGCTGTTCGCCTATTGGAATGAAGAAGAAATTCCCGACTTTTATTGACGAAACCGCCCAACTATTTGAAACGATTTTCGCAAGCGCCGGAGTACGCGGAATGCAAATTCGCCTTTCCCCATTTGATTTGCAGAAAATAACCGAAGCGGAATTTGCAGATTTAACGTAGGAAAATCTCCAAATAACAAAAAACAAATCACAAATTATTTCCAAAACTCAAAGCATCAATCAACCAAACGAAGAAAGACACTCTTCCATTGGATTTTTAATTTACGAATTTGGTATTTATTTGAATTTTGTTCTTTGGAATTTGTAATTTATTTGGGATTTGTCTTTTGCAGATTGGAATTTGTTTGGAAATTTGTTTTTATTTCGGCGGGAAAATTGATATTTTTGCACTAAACATTAGGAGAAGTAAAAATGGCTAAACAACAAAGCTTTAGCGATAAAGCAAAAGGCAAGAAAAAAGACCCAACGGTGAATGTTAAAGTTATTAAATCTGTTAAGACTGATAAGGGAACATTCAAATTCAATGAAAAATTTGTAAGACTTGACGACATTAGCAAGATAAATACGATTAAGTAATTTTACCGCCGACACTTTTTTTGAAATGAGGCTGAGACAGCCTCATTTCTCTTTTAAATCATTTCTCAAGCACTTCATTTTTCTTGACAAAGAGGAATAAATTTACAGCCGATAATTAAGATTTATATGAAACCGCAAATCAATAAGCTTATTTGTAATTTTGAAGTTCACACATTACAATAGCCACCGCCACAAAAATTATAATTTCTGAAATAAAACTTGACGTTGGTTTTATGATAACCTATCCTGTCCCGATAGCTATCGGGACAGAACCAAATAATGTGAGATGAATGATTGAATGGTTGAATGAAACAACCATGATAGAAAAAAACACACAAAGGAATGATTATATTCACGGAATAAAAACTTTAACAAAATATAAACAGATGAAATTGAATATCATAAGGTAATAAGGTTGATAATTTATGGATGTTATAACTCTTTAGAAATGTCATGGTATTCAGCACAATAGAAATGTCATGTTTAAATATAAGAATTAAGGTGGACCTGACCGCTGGTCTTGCGGAACGCAACGAGCCGAAGCGTAGCGAAGGCGAGTGGAGTGTAGCAAGACCGGCGGTCTCGAAATTTTCGCAACCACCTCTGAACCCTTCTTTTTCAGACATCCTAGTACCTCTTCCACGGATGATCTGACTTTGGTACCGGGGAACGTTTGTCTCTTAGCTTTGGACGATTCTTTATCATCTTTACCGGTAATTCTTCCTCTGATTGGTTGAATATATGCAGACTCTCATCTAAATACCTTCTGGCAAAAACATTATCCTTTGGATGGGGCATGATCGCATCACTTCTTTCAATCTGATACTCTATCCCTTGAAGACTGAAAGTATAATCATTCTTTACTTGACGCTCGGTTTCATAACAAAATATTGATTCTAAATCTTTCCCTGTTACGCTTCTATGAATATCTGCCAACTCTTCTGCCAACATGAACTTTGAATTATAGCTATCGATAAAATATTCTTTAAGAAATTTATTCCCTTCTTCTATGCTGCTGATATTCCGCAGTCGCATCTCTTTTACTAATCGATCCTGGTGCGTCCTGTTGCCTCGCTCTACTCTTCCCTTTGCTTGTGGCGAGTTTGCATAGATGGTTTTGATTTCTAATTTCTCTAATGCTTTCTGGTAGTCCGTACGGGTCTCTTCAGCATAATATACCGAATACCTGTCGGTATAGATGCTGTGGGGTATTCCGTATGTTCTACAGTACTCCTTTAATGCTTCAAGTACTGACTGCGTTGTCTCTCCTTCGCTAAACCTCAGAAATACTTGCCCGCTTGCATCATCAACAATATTTATCAGGCAGCACTTCGTAGACCTGCCTTCAAACCAGTCGTGATGACTTCCATCCAATTGCAGCATTTCTCCTTTCGCGGCTCGCCTTTCTCGTCGTTTTCTGTGCGGTCGTTTCTTTCTCTCATTGGTTATTATTCCACTTCCTCGCATCCATCGTCGCACGGTTTCGTGATTTACTTTTATTTGCTCTCTTTCTTCCAATTTTTCTGCAAATAATGTCGGACCAAAATCACGATATTTTTCCCAATATATCTTTATTACTTTTTCTTTCATTTCCTCTGGATAACCTCGATTTGACTTGCTCCCTCGAAGTAAATGGATTATCCCTGAATCTCCTTCCTCTTTATATCGTCTTATTATCCGATACGTCTGTCTTTCACTAATCTCCAAGATCTCTGCGCTTTCTATCACGGTTAGCTTCCCTCTTTCTTGCTCTGAAAGTACTTTCAGCCGCTTTCTTTCCTTTGAACTCATTGTCAGTTTTTTCTCCATCTGGATCACCTTTTTTTTTGTGATCCAAGTTTATCATTTTACTGACATTTCTATCGAGTTACCACCATGACATTTCTAATGTGTTATAACAGTTGATAATTTATGGATGATATTTTTCTACTAAGGTTAAAAGAGAAAATGAATACCTTATCAACCTTAGTAGAAAACAAAAACCGACTGTAATTTAACCTTATTACCTTATTTATGTGAGCATAAAACATCCGTGATAGAGAAAAACACACAAGTGAATGATTATGTTCGCGAAACAAAAACTTTAACAAAATATAAACAGATGAAAAACATTAATTAACTCTAAATTAAAACCATTCATCCATTCATCTTCATTCATCCATGCTTTTAGGTACGGTTCTTAGGACAAAAATGATATTCTGCCAATTCGCCGCGGCGAATTACACGAACTTGAATGATAAGGTACTACATTTTTCCCAAGACGCTGCTTGGGAAAAAAGCCTCGATGAAATCAGGGGAAAAATGAAATCACAAACAACAAATCACAAATAAATTTCAATGACCTAAGCCGGATAAACCGGAAATCACAAAAAACAAATACCAAAAAACAAAGTTCTTTTAAGTCATTGCAATTTTGAATTTGTGTTTTATTTGTCATTTGGAATTTGTCTTTTGTTTTTTCTGCCAAATATTACACGAAATTGAATGTTAAGACACTAAGAGGCATTTTTGCGTAAGGTGACCTTTTAAGTAAAGACTACGTTTTTTCCAAGACGATGCTTGGGAAAAAAGCCCCGATGAAATCGGGGGAAAAATGAAATCACAAATCACAAACAACAAATCACAAATAAATTTCAATGACCAAAAGAGAAAATTCCAAACCGGCCAACTTGCTTGTTTCGTATTTTGAATTTTGAAGATTGGATATTATTTGTTTTTTGTGATTTGTTTTCTGGCGCTTAAACATCGTTAAC
>JBBAAT010000317.1:0-3420 GCA_041658145.1 Bacteroidales bacterium
TATTTTCAGTCTATAACAAAACTACAACATCAGCATTTTATCATTTATAGGCAGGTATGCCGGTAATTTCATGCCCTGTAATCAGGATGTGCACATCGTGAGTGCCTTCGTAAGTGATTACGGATTCAAGATTCATCATGTGCCGCATCATCGGGAAATCGTTTGTGATCCCCATAGCTCCCATCACCTGGCGCATGTCGCGGGCAATATTAAGGGCTATTTCAACATTATTACGTTTGGCCATGGAAATTTGGGCGGGTGTTGATTTTCCTTCGTTACAAAGCACACCCAGCCTCCACGCAAGGAGTTGTGCTTTGGTGATCTCTGTCAATGCTTCTGCAAATTTTTTCTGTTGCAGTTGGAAAGCAGCAATAGGTTTGTCAAACTGAATCCGTTCGAGCGAATATCGGAGGGCGGCATCGTAACAATCCATAGCAGCGCCAATCACTCCCCATGCAATTCCAAAGCGTGCAGAAGAAAGGCACATCAGCGGACCTTTCAATCCCTGTATATTCGGAAAAACATTTTCTTTAGGAACCCGAACATTGTCAAACACCAGTTCACCGGTAACCGATGCACGCAATGACCATTTGCCATGTGTTTCGGGTGCTGTGAGCCCTTCCTGTCCTTTTTCCACGATCAGGCCACGAATAATATTATTATCATCTTTTGCCCAGACCACCGCGATATCTGCTATGGAAGAATTGGTGATCCACATTTTTGCACCGTTCAGCAGGTAATGATCTCCCATATCTTTAATGCGCGTTTTCATGCTTCCCGGATCAGAACCGTGGTTTGGTTCTGTAAGCCCGAAACAACCGATTATTTCCCCTTTTGCAAGTTGGGGAAGATATTTCATTTTTTGTTCTTCGCTTCCAAAAGCATAAATAGGATACATTACCAAAGAGGTTTGCACTGACGCCATTGAACGTATGCCTGAGTCGCCACGTTCCAGCTCCTGCATAATTAGTCCGTACGAAATGTAATCCATTTCGGCGCCGCCGTACTTCATGGGAATGAAAGGTCCAAATGCACCTAATTCACCAAGTTCTTTCACCAGATGTATCGGAAAAACAGCCTTCTCAAAGTAATCTTCAATAGTTGGTTTTACCGAACGATTAACCCAGTCGCGAACAGCCGAGCGTACAACCTTATGTTCATCGCTGAATAAATCATCCATTAAATAATGGTCGGGAGGATTGTATGGAATAGTTGAATTCATAGTTACCTGTTTTAATTTAAGGTAACAAAAATAAAAAAAATATCTTAATTTTATATTTATTTTTGTACAGAATTTAATAATTCTAAAACTAAGCGATGTATATAAACAACGATGATGTCATATTAACTGACAGTTCCAGACTGATAACTGCAGCCCTTGCAGAGGCAGGTGCGGATGTATTTGTCGGGTATCCAATCACTCCCGCTAATCTTATATATTATTACGCTTCCAAGCGTTTTCCGACATTTATGGCCGCACCCGATGAAATTACAACCATACAATGGATGACTGGTTTTTCGGCTGTAGGCCGCCTTCCTATTACCGCCACATCATTTCCCGGTTATGCTTTGATGATTGAAGGAATCAACATGGCTTATATGATGGAATTGCCCATGGTGATTATTTTTGTGCAGCGACTAGGTCCGGCAACAGGCTCTGCAACCCGTGGTGCACAGGGTGATGTTGCACTGCTCAGTGGTTCCATTTCCGGTGGTATGGCAATTCCTTCATTCAGTATAAGCAACACTGCCGACTGCTGGAACTTACCACCCAAAGCACTGGAAGTGGCCGTAAAATTACGCACACCGGTGATAATTTTCACATCCAAGGAAGAAGTAATGACCACATTCAGCATTAAACGCGAGATATTGCATAATATTGAAAGGATTCCACGTGAGCAGTATAACAAAAGCGATACATATATACCATACGAATTCGATGAAAAACTGGTACCATCCTTCCTGTCGTTGGCTCAAACCAGTCACCAGGTTAGATTTACCGCTTCAACGCACGATAAAAAAGGGATCATACAGAATGCGACAACTGAAGCACTTGAAAACTCGATGCGGTTGCACTGGAAAATTGTCAATAATCTTGAATCATATACATATTATGAACTGGATGAACAACCCGGAGCAAATGTTTTACTGCTGTCATTTGGAATAACTTCGCAGGCAGGCCGCGAAGCAGTGAAAACCTTGCGCAGCGAAGGAAAACAGGTTTCACATCTCATTGCCAAAACCCTTCTTCCTGTACCGCAGGAATATTATGAAATCTGTAAAAAATATAAGAGCGTTGTGGTGGCAGAAGAAAATTTATCCGGTCAGTACAGGCAGTTGTTATTCGGATCGAAACCCGAATCGCACATTTCAGGTGTAAATGCTTTCGGAAAAATGGTTAACCCGGGAATGATTATTAAAGAAATCACGAAATGAGCAGAACATATCTCGATAATTCAGAATTGCCTTTTTGTAAAGGTTGCGGACACGCTCTGATATCAGAAAATACAGACAAGGCATTACAGAAACTGAAAATTCCGTTACTGGATGTTATACTTGTTACGGATATTGGCTGTCATGGGATAATCGACAAGTGTTTTAAAACACATACGGTTCATGGGTTGCATGGACGTTCGGTAGCACTGGCATCAGGCATTTCGGCAGGGCTTAATAATCCGCAAAAAAAAGTAATTGTATTTATCGGTGACGGTGGTGCCACGATTGGCATGCAGCACTTGATAAATGCAGCCCATCATAATTTTAACATGACTGTTGTATTGCATAACAATATGCTTTATGGCATGACAGGCGGACAACCAAGTGAATTTACTCCGTGCGGATTTAAAACACCTACTCATCCCGAAGGAGTTACAGAGCATGGTTATGATATTTGTGCAATTCTGGCAGTTACAGGAGCAGCTTATGTAAGGCGCATCACAGGTGTCGGCGATTTCTCTGAAGCACTTGCTGATGCATTTTCACGAAAAGGATTTTCGCTGGTTGAAGTAGTAGAGATATGTCCCAGTTATGGAGTAAAATCTAATCCGGGCATGAAATTAAGTGAAGTTATTGCAAAAGCGGGAATTCAAATAAAAATGTATGTTGATGAAGACAGGAAATCATATGTTTCCGAAAACAAACAACCGAAAATGCTTGTGAGCGTTTTACCCAAAATTGAAATCAAGTATAAAGCTGCAATTTCTGACAAGGTGAATATAATGATAGCCGGATCGGCTAGCGAAGGAATTCAGCTTGCCGCTGAAATGTTTGTACAAGCTGGTATCTCTGCCGGTCTTAATGTTACCAAGAAAGGCAGTTATCCGGTTACAGTCGGTATTGGTTTTTCATCATCTGATATTATTATTTCTCCTGACCAGATACTTTATACCGGTTCTCCCAATCCCGATGTGATGATAATTA